>JAGYNW010000111.1 GCA_018399915.1 Candidatus Omnitrophota bacterium | reverse complement strand
ATCTGCCAAGGCAGAGACTCTTTTAGTTTGACATTAAGAAAGGAGAAGAATAAACTGAAAATCATGAAAACTTTAACTTTACCTCGACAAATTTTTTTGTGGCAAATTGATAAATTGCTGCTGGTCTTTACCGGATCGGTTTTAGTTCCTTTTATGTTTCATGTCATTCCGGTTTACGGTGCGCAGTTTTTAGGAAGTATGTGGTTGCCGATTTTTTATGCGCCGTTGATTGCGGCAATCCTTTATCGTCCGCATGTCGCTTTGGTCCCGGCGCTATTAGCTCCTTGGGTGAATTGGTTATTGACCGGTCATCCCACTTTACCAATGGCGCAGATGTTGACTTTTGAATTGGTCCTTTTTGTAGCGATAACCACGTTCTTTTTGAATTTTTACAAACATTTTTGGGGCGCGGGTCTGTTTGCCTATGGTGTAACGAAAATGGTTTCGGTGACGTTACTGGCGGAATTGCCTGTAAGTTCAATAGGGCCAGCGTTGTTGCATGCCCGGATGGGACTATTTGTTCTAGCGGTCATAGGGTGGCTTGCGGTTGATCAGAAAAAGAAAGTAACGGGTAAAACATGATGGATCTGTCGTTTGATGAGATCATGGAACGGTTGAATAACACGGCAATCCCGGATTTTGATCTGGTCTTAGGAATAGCCACGGGCGGGATAGTCCCGGCGGCCTTAGTGGCGGCAAAGATCGGGGCGCCTTTGGCTACCGTTACGGTTCAGTACCGCGATCAAGATAATGCGGTCATGCATGACCGGCCCCGGTTACTGCATGATTTTGATTTGCCTGTCGGAGTTAAGACAGTACTTCTTGTTGATGATGTTTCTGTGACAGGAGAGACGATTAACGCTGTGCGGTCTTTATTTCATGAAGTGGATGCGCGGACGCAAACCCTTGTTTGCAAAGGTGCGGCAGATTACGTACTTTTCCCGGAAATAGATTCCTGCGTGAATTGGCCATGGAAAAAGGTCCGAACCCAAAAGAAAGTGTAGCTATGGAGAAAATCTTTTATCACCTTGAATGTTATTTGAAGCAGACCCTTTCTCAACGCAAATTCCTGAAAGTTTTTTTCTCGAGCCTGCTTCTTTTATTAACTCAGAATATTTTCTTGAAAGAGCTTTTCGCGAAAACCTCATCGAGCAATGGACGGCCCAAGAAAAAGATCGCTACTGCGCATGACCTAGTGCTGGCAGAAGGAAAAGACCCTTATCAGAACACGGTTAAAGCTATTGAGGCGCTCGGCGGCATGGGTTTATTTGTTAAGGCAGGGGACACGGTCGTGGTCAAGCCTAATATGGCCTGGGACAGGAACCCCCGGCAGGCAGCCAATACAAATCCGCGGGTTGTTGCCGCGGTCGTGGACCTTTGCTATAAGGCTGGTGCGCGGCGGGTCAATGTGTTTGATGTGCCTTGTAATGAAGACAGGCGGGTGTATGAGAACAGCGGCATACAAAAAGCCGCCAAGGCAAGCGGGGCCCATGTCTATTACGCAGATCATTGGAACGTTATGAAGGCCCGGTTTCCTTATAAAAGTGCTATGGAAGATTGGCCGATCTTGAGAGATGCCATTGTTTGTGACACCTTTATTAACGTCCCGGTACTGAAACATCACGGACTTACCGGATTGACCCTTTCGATGAAGAACCTCATGGGTGTCTGCACGGGGAGCCGTGGTTCCATGCATGTCAATATCGGGACGAAACTTGTCGATCTCACGGATTTCATTGCGCCTGAACTTACGGTTATGGATGCGACCCGCGTCTTGACACGGAATGGTCCCAGCGGAGGAAGTCTGGATGATGTGATGCCGATGGATAAGGTCATTGCCTCAAAAGATCCCACCCTCGCGGATATTTTTGCCTGCGGGCTCATGAAGAAATCCGTCTTGTCGGTTCCTTATCTGGCCGAGGCGAAGAAGCGGAACTTTGGCATAACAGACATCACCCAGGCTGATATCATCAAAGTTTAAGCATTGAAATTCTTTTGATCTCATGAAAAAACTTATCTTTCTCCGAAAAATTTTTCAGCTTTTCTTTTTAGGCCTCTTCATTTATGTCCTTTGGTCTACGACCTATCCCCTTACAGGAGTTTTATCTCCGCAGTTGCTTTTCAAGCTCGATCCTTTGATCATGTTTTTCACGGCGCTCAGTGAACGTGTTCTTCTCCCGGGGCTTTTGTTAGCCGGGGGAATGCTTTTGTTGACTTTGGTTTTCGGCCGGTTCTTTTGCGGCTGGATCTGCCCGATGGGAACCATGATCGATATTACCCGCAAGCTTCGTTTCAGACGCCGGCAAAGGCCGTTGAAAGACGGGCAGAACCAAAAGGCGCGAAAACCAAAGTTTTTTATTTTAGCTTTCATTTTTTTCTTAGCTCTTGGCGGGGTTCAGGCTGCCTGGCTTTTGGACCCGATCGTGATCATAGCCCGCGTGGTTTCTTTAAGCTTTATCCCGGCGGTTACCTTAACATTAAATAATCTTTGTATTTTTTTGATCCAGAGATTCGAGCTGTATGGTGGCTTTTACGATTTTTATCGCGGATTGAAGGATTCTTTTTTAGGCGTCAATGTGCATTTTTTCGCGAATTCTTTAATCACGTTTCTCTTTTTTGCCATTATTTGTTTGGCCTCGGTGTTCTTATCGCGCGTGTGGTGTCGTTCGGTTTGTCCTTTGGGGGCGCTGTATAGTTTAGTAGCGCGTTTCTCCTTTTTGAAGCGCTTTATCTCTGACTGCAAGAATTGCGGTATATGTCGCCGGGAATGCCGGATGGGGGCTATTAAAGAAGATAATCAGTATGTCCAGGGCGAATGTATTTTATGTATGGATTGTGTATATCATTGTACGAAAGGCCAGACGTATTTTGCTTTTAAAGAGAGAGGCGCGCGCTCGATCCTGCAGGAGACAGAGCGTGCCGGCCGGTCTGGCATGACCCGCCGGGATTTCTTATTTTGGGTGCTTTTGTCTGTCCCGGTGGCAGGCTTGGGCCGGGTGTTCTTGAAGGCATTGAAAAGGGATGCGGGTGTTTTACGTCCTCCCGGCGCCTTGCCGGAAGAGAGATTCGTGGATACATGTGTACGTTGCGGGAATTGCATGAAAGTATGTATCACGAATGGTTTGCAACCGATTTTTATGCAGGAAGGCATTGAAGGCCTCTGGAGTCCCCAGCTGGTTCCTGAGATAGGGTATTGTGAATATAATTGTACTTTATGCGGCAATGTTTGTCCTACCGGCGCGCTTAACGCCTTGAGCCTTCAGGAAAAAAAGCAGGCAAAGATCGGGGTGGCGCGTATTGACCGTACTCTTTGTCTTCCCTGGGCTGATCAGGAGAATTGTCTGGTTTGCGAAGAGCATTGTCCGGTAGCGGAAAAGGCCATTAAGGTCAGGGTAATGACGATTGACGGTAAAGAGATTTTAAGGCCATATGTTGATGAGGATCTTTGTGTGGGCTGCGGCATCTGTCAGAATAAATGTCCGGTCAGGCCGCAAAGAGCCATACGTGTCTATCCTTTGGGGAGTTGAACCCCAATCAATCAGTGATTTTCTATCTTGAAGAGGCTATGTTTAAGTTATTGTTTGACAAGAGGTTATGTGGTAGTGATATTGGTCGTTGCGCACGATAGGGGGGAAAGGTCTACATTCAGGGGAATTAGCCTATGGAAATTTGGTCTAAAGAAGCTAAACTGAGCATGAATGATCAACAAAACTTTTATGAAAGGAGAAGCACATGAAGAGAAAATTTATTTTACTGGTTGCTTTTTTGAGCTTTATCAGTATCAGTTCTCTCGCTTATGCAGATATGCATAAGATGAAAGAAAAGCATTATGGCAAAGGCATGAAGATGGAAGACTCAAAGGGGTACAAGAAAAATGATCTGAAGTCTATGTTTTTCAAAAAGACCAAAATGATTCTTAAAGAGGCTGAAGAATTAGGGCTTTCTGATGATCAGATCGATGCGGTCAAGAAGCTGAAGAGTGATACAAAAAAAAGTTTCATCAAAATCAAGTCGGAAATTGATACGGTAAAAGTGGATTTTGAAGATGCCGTGTCTGCCGATGAAATGGATGTTTCCGCGGTTAATTCATTGATTGATAAAAAATATCAATTAAAAGCCAAAAAGGCAAAAGAGATTGTTGCCGGGATGGCGAAGATCAAGACAATTCTTAACGAAGAGCAGTATACCCAGTTTAAGGATATGTGTAAAAATAAAATGAAAGAGGGATGGGAAAATAAGAAAATGCATAAAAGTAAAATGATGGGCAAGTATGATATGCATAGAAAAGGTAACCGTATGAGTGAGGATGATCAGGAATAGATGCATTCTTTTTTTCCGGGCAAAGGGAGATTAGAGAAAATATCCGCTGCTTTTGCAGGCAGCGGATATTTTTTTGGTAAGGCCTTGTCAATCTCTGAATAAGATGGGATGCACCATATCTTAACGGCGATAAAGCATTGGTCCTGTTTGCGAATTTGAAAATTAACCGTATAATATTATAGTATATAAAAATATTAATGGATCTTGAAAGGGAGGACCATGGCTGTTTCTATCAAGCGCTTGGAGCGTATCGAAAAAACCTACCAGCATTTTAAGCGGTTTGAAGAAGTTCTCTCTGTCATGTTCAAGTATGGATTGCAGGACCTCATTAAAGGCTTTGAGCTTCCGTCTCCGCTTAATTTAGCTGTTCAAAAGATCCTGCATTCTCCGGCAGAAGAATACCGTAATAAGCCCATCGGTGAAAGGGTGCGGTTCGCTTTGCAGGAGTTGGGTCCTGCCTATATAAAGCTCGGTCAGATCCTTTCGTTGCGGGTTGAGTATTTGCCGCCGCAGATAATTGATGAGCTTACCAAACTGCAAGATAATGTTCCCCCTTTTGCTTTTGCCGATGTGAAAAATATTATTGAAAAAGATTTGGGGGATTCTTTGGATATGCTTTTCCCTAAAATGGAAGAGCAGCCTATCGGTTCGGCATCATTAGGCCAGGTGCATAAAGCCTTTATTCCTGATGGCAGGCAGGTTGCGATCAAGGTACAGCGGCCCGGGATCCGTCAGCAGATCGAGGTTGATCTTGAGATCATGATGTATCTGGCGCAGTTTATTGAGAAAAACATAGAAGAGATGAAATACCGTCAGCCCACCAAAACACTTCAGGAGTTTGCGGATTCGTTAGCGCAGGAATTGGACTACAAAATGGAGGAGGCCCATATTCTTCGGGTAAAAGAGGCCTTCCGGTTTGATTATCATGTGCATATTATGGATTGTTTTCCGGACCTTTCCACCTCCCGGGTTTTGACTATGGAATATATCGATGGCGTGAAAGTGCGGAACCTCGCGGAGCTTAAAGAAAAAGGTTATGACTGTAAGCAGATCGCTGACAGGGGCGTGGATGCTGTTTTGAAGCAAATTTTTGAGCATGGCTTTTTTCACGCGGATCCGCATCCGGGAAATATTTTTGTCCTGGAACAAAATGTGATCTCTTTTATTGATTTTGGTATGGTCGGCCGCTTGAAGCAGCGGCATCGGGAACTTATGGCGGATTTTTTATTGGCTATCAGTGAACGCGAGGAAACGCGGGCGGTTAAGCTTTTGCTTAAGATTGTGGCTTATAAAGGGGAGCCTGATATTGGAAAACTTGAGAAAAGCATGGGTGTCTTGATAGAGCGGTATGTCAGTAAATCATTGAAGGATATTTCATTCAGTCATTTGTTTATGCAGTTGAGTGATATTCTGAGCGAACACCGTATGCTTATGCCTGCGGATTTTTCCATGATGATCAAAGCGATCATTACCCTTGAAGGATTAGGAAAATCTTTGGACCCGGACTTAAATTTAACGAGAAAACTTGTTATGTATTTTCACCGTTTACAGATTGAACGGTTGAACCCCGCCCGTTTAGCCAAGGATGCCAGCGCGGCTTTAATGGATTTTTATCAGTTGTTTAAAGAAATCCCGGAAAAACTCAGTGAAACACTTGAGAAAATGGCCAAGGGAGAAGCAAAGCTCAAGGTTGAACATCGGGCTGACAAATCTTTTGAGATCTTCTGGAATCAACTGATCAACCGATTATCTTATTCGTTGATTTTGGCCGCGCTTTTAGTGGCCTCTTCTATTATGGTTCAGGCGGATATCCCTCCTAAATGGAATGATATTCCTGTTATCGGTCTGATCGGTTTCGTGATTGCCGGATTGATGAGTTTACGTTTGCTTTTATCTATTTGGCGTCATGGGATGTTTTGATCATTGGCCGGATTTGATGCGATCCAGCGTATTGGCAAACCCCTTCTTCAGTTCATTGACTGCTGATTCCACACCTTTTCGAGCCTCTTCAAATGCCTCCTGGGAAACATGGGTCAGATCTTCAAGCCTTTGCCGGGATTCTTGCAGGCGTTTTTCCAATTGTTCGATCTCCGGCTGCAGACGGTCCCGGGCTTCCATTTCCGCCATTTTGGCTTGCACGCGCATTTCGTCAAGGTTTGTCTGCATGATAGCGATCTCATTCTTGATTAAATCGATGATAGCGTTTTTATCTGACATAATCGGCTCCTTTTGTAATTAGGGTTCCTTGATGGTTAATATTTTCATTATATAGGGTTTTTGCATATTTGCAAACAGAGGCAGGCTTTAGTAGTGTCAAGAACTCTGCTGACTTTCAGAGAG
>JAGYNW010000110.1 GCA_018399915.1 Candidatus Omnitrophota bacterium | reverse complement strand
TGGTAACGATAAATTCCAAATAATCTTTCAAGGGCAAACTAAAACGCTTTCCATCCCGCGTATAAGAGATATAGGCCTGTGGACCTATCACTAAATACCTGTATCCATTATTTGCGTAAAACGCAAGCATATCAAATGTTTCCGGAATACTCTTTACATCCTGCCCTTGAACAGCATATAAATTCTGCACCATATTTTGAGAGGAAACAACACGCAAATCAGGATTGCTCGCATTAATGATATCCATAACCGTCTTATAATCACTACGATATTGCGATATCTCTATGCCTTTAAAAAAATGGACCGCTAACATAAAAAGCGTAAAAACGATTACAACCGCCCTGAAAAAAAATTGTTTGCGAATCCTGTAAGCAAGCCAGACCACATACGCACTGGACATGGCAATAAATGGCATGACCACACAAATATACCGCGATCCTTTTTCTTGAGGAAAGGAAAAAATCAACATCTGCACAATCGCTAAGGTGAAGGGCAGGAAAGCGGCCCACTTTCTTTTATCGTTGCGGAAAGCATATAAACAAACAACATTGGCAAAAAATAAAACAGCCCAAAAAAGACTTTCCAACCTATAAAGATAATACGGATAGGAAAACAGGTTAATAATGTCAAAATGTCCCTCTGCCAGATTCTTCTGTTTAAACATCCATCCGATCGTGATACTGGCCGTCTTGCTTCCCTGTAAGTGGCCAAACAAAAAAATGAGGGCGATCAAGCCGATAAAAACAAGCGTATTCATCACAAATTTTTTATAGTGTATCTTTTCTTTATTGCAATACGCTGCAAAGGCCTCCGCAAAAGCAACCAAAACAGGAATAATGATCATGCGATAATTCGTAAAAAAGACACAGGCGAAGAAAAATCCTGAAAGAAATGTCCGCCAAGACAACTTTTTATGAAATAAATAAAAATAAAATCCGGCTAAAAAACAAAAAGCACTTGTGGTTTCCTGAAGTCCTAGACGAGAATAATAGATATGGCTGGGATAAAGCCCCAGAAATACGGCAGAGATCAATGCAACCCAGCGCGATCCATAGAACTTCTTCGCAAAAAAATAGATCAGCACGATAGATAAAGATCCGAAAAGAGCAGAAACGATCCTGGTAAAATAAAGAGCATTCGCCGAGATAAAGACGCCCCGCAGTCCAGCGATAAAAAACCACAATGCCTTGTTAGAAAACAGCGCCAATTTGGCTAAAACATTATAAAAGAGCATCCATTCCCTTAGATCCGAAGGAGGATTAGCTTGGACGTTTATAAGAAAATTTCTTGTTTGCTCAAGATACATTCCTTCATCATAATAAACAAAATCATTCTGATTAGTATGATAGAACCGCAAACACACTCCCACAAAAATCAAAAGAAGCAAAAATGAAACAATTATCCGGCCCAACACTTTACCCCGAATATTTATATTTTTAATCATAAAATTTATCTCTTTTAAGGGTTCCCATAGTTAGTCACTTTGTACAGAGCAAAATCTGTGTTCGTATAAACGCGTTGTAAGAGCTCATTCTCGCGCGGCATAAAGTACCGCATAAAAACAACATAGTCAGCCTTATACCCAAAAATCCCAACTTCTAAAGATTTAAAAATAGAGGTAGAAGTTGATGAACGAAAATCCTCCATTTGTTTATACCGCTTTAACCATTCCAGAGCAGCCAAATAATCAAATCCGATAATCCCACAATCGCGTTCCGAAAAGATCACGCTGCGTTCTGAATGGATACGAAAGCCTCCCATCTTGATATCATGAGGCACTAAGATTTTGGATTCCACAGGGGTCTTTTCTTTTACATACAATTGCATATCGATCCAATTCCGACGCAACCGCCAAAAACCGTCGCCCTGGTCTTCCTGCTTTTGTCTTTCCCAATTGTAATAGCCATAATGCCCCAAATAGAAAATTAAGGGAATCAAAATGAAAATACGATGAAATTTGCGATCTTTTAATTTTACAAAAAGCAAACCGCATGTGTTTCCGATAAAGATCATCAATAAAGTGATCATGATCGAATATTTATAAAGCCCGCTCGTATAGAGAAACTGAACATAATACAAAAAGACCATTAATAGTATTAAGCTTAGACTGATAAGAACATTCTTTTTAAGTCCTGGATCCTTTTTTTTAAACCTTGCAAAGAGAGCCAAAGAAAACAAAGCCCCCAGCGCCGGAAGCACAACAAAGGCCTTGTAAAATTTCAAAAAAGCAAAAAGCGTTCCTGCCGAGAAGGCCATCAAGGCATCCTTTTTGTCTATAAACTCAATAACAAATAATGTCGTGTATCCGATTAGAAGAAAATGCAAGTATTGGCTGTTTCTTGTCAAGTTCAGATCCAAAACAAATCTCACAGGATAAAGATACGTGAAAAGGAAAGATACTGCCAATAGTATCATGGCACCCAAGCTAAAAAAAAGCGCCTTTTTATTAGCTTTAAATTTCTGATTTAAAATCAAATTCAAAATAAAAAGCGCTAATAAGAAGAGATAAGTTTTATTGAGTTCAAAAAAATTCGGAAGATGCTTTATTAACAGCGCAAAGTCAACTGGTGGAAAAAAGAAGTTTTGCGGGCAGATATAATGATACAAGTTCAGCCAACCTTTAAAGGTCCCTGTATATGTTGAGCCAAACTCAATCCGGTTGCCTAAGACCCAAAAGATGAAAGGCAAACTCACAAAAACAAAACTGATAAAGCTTAACCCAATTTTTTTAATGCCTACCTTCCTGAAATCCCAAAGCAAATAAAGGAACATATAAAAAAACGGGAATAAAGCATACAACGCATGAAAATTCACGCTGACCCCCAAAAGCAAAGAAGAAAGAATATAACGTTCCTTGAAAAAATAATAAATGCCCGCGAAGATAATCGCCAAAGCAAATTCCTGATGCGAAAAAGTCCGATAAAGAAATTCTTCGACTCTGACCACATACATAAAGACCAAGACACAGGCGATCGCTTTAAAACGGCTTTGCGATAGATGCAGCCATAATTTATAGATCCAGTAAAGCAAGAAATACCGGCTTATGCAGAATAACATAAAGTACGCATCCGGGACCTGCTCAACCGTTATTATTTTTGATAAGAAAATATAAAAATAGGATGTGAAATTCTTCTTGAGGCTTTCAACATAATAATCTCCAACATAGAGATCGCTATCAATAAGACTTTTAAGTAACGGGATTTCCACATGTTGATCATCCCAACCGTACTTATATCCAACCGTTATGAAAAAAACACCTAATAACAAAAAGGTAATAAACCAGGGTCTTTGAATGACGGGGATGATAGACCTTAACATCTTTATTACCATCAAACTTTGCCGGGATGAAGGAGAGCGCATACTTTCAGCGTTGAAAATCCCCACTTGCGCCTCCACTTTTCTTTAATAGTTTAATCTCAGAAATAATCATACCCTTATCCTTGTATTTAAGCATATCGTAAAAAGTCAAGGCCGTAACCGCGGCTGATGTGAGGGCCTCCATCTCCACACCTGTCCGACCGACACTTACAATTTCTGTCGTAACGGTCACTACTGAGCGTTGCTCATCTAAGCCAAAAGAAATATTGACCTTATTCAAATTGATAGGATGGCACATAGGAATAACCGAAGACGTAGATTTAGCCGCCATGATACCTGCAACCCGGGATGTTTCAAATGGATCTCCTTTAGGAGACCCTTCTTTTCCTAAAGCGGTAAAGACGTCAGCAGATAAATGAATTTCCGCTGACGCAACCGCAACGCGGCGCGTTATCTTCTTTTCACTTATATCTACCATTCCTGAATGTTTTGAATTTTTTCTTGAGGATGGCGGCATTGTTCAGGCTCAAATATCGTCGTTTAACTTATTCGGTTTAATTTTCTTTCGCAAATTCTTTTTTTCTGAACGAATATGTTTTTCTTTCAAAACTTCCTCTTGAATCTTTACAGGTCTTAAGGAACTTCTGGCTTTTCTCTTTTTATATGTTTTCTGCTTCTGCTCTTTGTCCTGCTCTTCGCGCAAGGCATTAATTTTTTTTAACAATAGTTCATAAGCAAAATGTCGGTTCGCACTTTGGGTGCGTTCATCTTGAGACTTAACCCTGATCCCGGACGGGATATGGCAAAGAGAAACACAGGTAGCTGTTTTATTGACTTTTTGCCCTCCAGGACCTGAGGCTAAAATAAACGATTCTTTAATATCCTTTTTAAAGACCTTGGCTTTGCGCAATTTATGCGTTAATTCTTTTTCTTTTTTAAGCGAAACTTTATAATTGTTCATATATTATCCTTGGTTTACTCGCTCTCTGATATATAAAAGAGCTGCCCATTCTTCTCCTTTACAAATCTTAAGACACCGCAATGGCAATGATTTAAACGATTTCTTGATCACCGGAAGATTCGCTAAAGATACTCCGGATATGGCCAAATATTGACGCGGCGCCACAAATGAAAAAATCTTTTTTTTCAATCTAATCAGATCCTGCGTAATCAAATTAGCGGCAACAAAATCATACTTTTTGCTTGAAGAAAACGCAGAAATATCACCGAACCTTAAGGGAATAGATTCATACCCATTTACCCTCATATTCTTTCGCGCCATGTTGATCGAGGATTCTTCAATATCAACAGCCAAAACTTCTTGAGCTCCTTTTTTTAGGGCAACCATAGTTAAGATGCCGGTACCCGTCCCCACGTCCAGAAAACTTTTGAATCTACTACCACACCGCTCGATCAATTGAGCCATAAAACGGGTTGTTTCATGCAGCCCAGTCCCAAAAGCCAATTGCGTATCAATAAAGATCACATCCGTATTGTCATTCTTATAATCAGACTTTTCCCAGACAGGAATAACCTGGATCGTATCTGTAAGATAGAAAGACTTGAAAGATTCTTTCCAGAGATTAAGCCAATCTTTGTCCTGAAGTGTTCTGCGCAAGAGCTTAAAATCATTGCGCCTCCATGCGAGAAGTTGGGACTGTACACGACTGATTTTATCGGCTGAAGGATCTATTAAACAAAGCGCCGTTTTCCCACCCTGGACCAATTCAACTATCTTTTGTTCACCTACCCCCAGAGAAATAAGTTTGGCCCTAAAGCTTTCCATCGTTTCGATCTCATTTGAATCAAGGATAATCTTCAACTCATGGACTTTGTTTTTCATATCTTTTAAATAAGAAAAAGACCGTTACATGATACGCAACGGCCTTTTCCCGCAATCGCCTTAAAAAGAAGATTCCCCTTGGATATTGATCCCTTTAAGATATTTATAAATATCGCTATCGGTCGTCAATACAAAGACCGAATCTTTCGAAACAACATTCTTATACGTTTCTAGGGTCTTGATAAATGAATAGAATTCAGGGTCTTTATTGTAGGCATCCGCATAAATCTTAATAGCCTTGGCATCGGCTTTTCCTTTGATTTCCTGCGACACCTTATAAGCCTCTGATTGAATTTGCCGCAATTCCTTTTGCTTCTTACCCTCGATCTCAGCTCTTCTTCCCTGGCCTTCAGAACGGTATTTTTCCGCGGCCCGTTTTCTTTCCGAGATCATCCTCTCATAAATCTTGTTTCGAACTCCTTTTGTATAATTCAACCTTTTGATTTTCAGATCCACCAATTCGATTCCATAATTACTGACAGTCTTCTGGGCTCTCTTCAAAATCATCTCGGTCAATTCCTGCCGTCCGACCTCAATCGGGTTAATAACCACTTGCGAAAAATCCTCAGTCAGTCCAAAACCCTCAATTTCTTTTTGGCCTTCAGATAAACGATTAGAACTTCGAATGATCTCCGAAAGATCATGGCGCGAAATAACCTCCCGCGTAGATCCATCTAAAATATCATCAAGCCTCGTTTGCGCGCCTATTTCTGTCCTAACCGATTTCATAAACTGCAATGGATCTTTGATCCGCCATCTTGCCGTCGTATCTACCCAAATAAACTTACCATCTAATGTCGGGCATTCCGTTGCATCGCCATCCCACTCCAACAACCTTTTTTCAAAGCTGTTCACCTTTTGAATAAACGGGATCTTAAGTCGCAAACCGGCTTCTTTGATTGGTTCGCCTATCAGCTCCCCGAATTGCGTAACCACCACTTGTTCGGTTTCATCAACCGTATAAAAAATACCACCTACGATCAAAACCGTTGCCATAATAATAAAGGCTATAATAATATTTGATAATTTATTCATCTTAGTTAATCCCTTCATTTAACTTTAATAATGGTAAAATTGAGGTCGCGTTTGGCTCCATCACATAGATCTTCCCGGCTTGAGGCAAAACCTTTTCCAAGGTCTCCAGGTACAAACGCTTTTCAGTAACTAATCTGGCATTTTTATAAGCATTCCAGGTTTCGATAAACTTGGCAGCATCCCCTTCTGCCTTTTTTACCTTGGCCAAAGCATACCCCTCGGCTTCGGTGATCATCTGCTTTGCCTGCCCACCCGCTTTGGGAATTATGTTGTTGTATGATTCCCATGCCTGATTGATAACTTTTTCTTTTTCCTGTTCAGCTTCATTCACTTCATTAAATGAAGCGCTGACTTCCTTGGGCGGCAAAACTTCCTGAAGCTCAACTTTATCAATCTGGATACCACTTTTGTATTTATCCAAAACATTCTGCAGTCGCGACTTAACTTCCAGATTGATCTCATTCTTTTTT
>JAGYNW010000011.1 GCA_018399915.1 Candidatus Omnitrophota bacterium | reverse complement strand
GCTAGCTTTATGGAAACGCGGCGCGTCGAACGCCCGAATTCCTTGCTCAAAAAATGGTTTGAAATCGCCGATGAAAGTATTGCCTTAAAGGGCCGCTTTACGGTAGCCCTTTGCGGAGGGAAAACCCCGACTGAGTTTTATTGCCAGCTTTCCGGAGCCAGGGATTTTGCGCATTGGGATAAAACCCATATTTTCTTGACGGATGAAAGGTTTGTTGACCCCGACGATGAGGACAGCAATCTGCAGATGCTCCGCAGTGTCCTTTTGGATTATGTCCATATTCCTGAAAGCCATATTCATCCGGTAGTAACCCATACCGGGGATCCCTCGGTGTCTGCCGAATGTTATGAAGAGGAGCTGATCGATCATTTCAAGCTTGGCGTGGGAGAATTCCCCCGGTTTGATCTGATGCTTTTGGGCATCGGTCAAGACGGGCATACCGCGTCCCTTTTCTCGTCGGGAAAAGGGGCTGAGGAAACCCGGCGTTTGGCTGTCTCTGAGACGAGTGAAACACACGCACATAAACGGGTCAGCCTGACACTGCCGGTGATCAATAATGCCCGGCATTGCCTTTTTCTTGTCCAGGGCCCTTCAAAGGCGGAGATACTCAGACAGATCCTTATGGGAAAAAAAGAATATCCGGCGCGCAAGGTTATGCCGGCGCAAGGGGAGCTCCTTTTTATGCTGGATAAAGAGGCCGCCGGGGCCTTGGCTTATGGCGATGCTTACGGGCATTGGGAAGAGGCCATTAGGGTTAAATATTAAAGGCATTCAAGAAAATTCAATTTGAATAAAGGAATTGAGGTCATTTATGAAAAAAAGGGATTTATTGGTCTTTGCTTATGGTTTCATCGCCGGGATCGGGTTGATCATCGCGGTCTTGACCGGCTGGAACATGTTTGCCGAGACAAAGTTCATTGAGTACAAACATCCGAGTGGATTTTTTGAAATAGCGTATCCGCCGGATTGGACACTGATCGAGAACGAAGGCGGTGCCGCCGCCATCTTTTATTCCCCGAAGGAGAATGAACTGGATATTTTCAAGGAAAATGTCAATATTGTGGTACAGGATCTATCGAAGAATCCTATGCCGTTAGAGCAGTACACCAAGACTGCCATCCATCAGATGAAGGTTGTCTTTAAAACCGGCATGGAGATCATTGAATCCACGCCGACCCGCTTGGGTGGGTTAAATGCGCATAAATTCGTTTTTATGGGGACCGGACCGGACGGGGACCTTAAATTTATGTCCATCTGGACGATCAAGGGCCAAACCGCGTTTCAGTTTACTTACACCGGCATGAAATCGGATTGGGACAAATATAAAAGGGCCGCGGACAAAATGGCCAGCTCCTTTAAAATCACAAAATGGTAAGAGCCGGCCTTTCTGACGGATCTCTTCCTTCGGACAATGTATGATCAATATACCTTCTTTCCTACATGTTATCAATGTCATCAAGCATGTTCCGGTCTTTTCCAAACTGGGATGGCTGGATCTGCAAAAGATCGCCCGGAAGGCCACGCTGGCCACGTATAAAAAAGGGGAGGTCGTCCGCAAAGAAGGCGATCCGCCGGATTATTTCTATTGCCTCATTTCCGGGCGTCTGCAAGCCTACACCCTTAATGCCTCCGGAGAGAAGGACAATGTGGATTTTATACACCGGGGCGTGTATTTCGGGATCATTTCCCTTTTTACGAGCGAAAATCATTCGATGAACTTTGAGGCGATCAATGATTCGGTGGTCCTGAAAATCGGCAAAGAGGACCTGCATGAGATATTGAAATCCATCCCTCAATTGGCTATTGAGTTCAGCCATGAGCTTTCCAAACGGATGCGCCGCAAGGTTCAGGGAAAGGCTGCCTTTGAAAGTAAGATCATCTCGGTGTACAGCTCCATGCAGGGTTCCGGCAGCTCGACGTATGCGGTCAATTTGGCCACAGCGATCAAGGCGGAAACAGCAAAGAATGTGGTCCTGGTCAGCATTAATGCCTTTCGAAAACAGGAAGCGCCGGATACGAATTTGCATGAGGCCGGCTTAAAGTGGAAGATCGATGCGGTCCCTCTGAAGAGACTTGTCGAGCAGGATTATGAGCAGATCCAGGAGTCGATCGTCAAAGGCGATTTGACCATCGATCTGATCAATGTTTCGTTTGATCCCCAGGACGAAAGCGCGCAGGACCAGATCGTTCCTTTTGTCAGCAACTTGATCGGGGACTATCATTATGTGGTCGTGGATCTGCCCAATGATATGGATGATGTTGTGTTAAAGACGCTGATCCAGTCGGATCTGGTTCACTTGATCACGTATGTAAAGAAAAATGATTTGGACCTGGTCCGCAGGGTCATTGACCGTCTGGAGGCGCAGTTAAAACAGAATTTCAAGGAAGAGAAGATCCGGGTCATCGTCCGGCAGGAAAAAGGAAAAGGATATCTGTCCTTTGAACAGATCAATAAGTTCATTGATTATCATGTCTATACCCAACTGCCGATCATTGAGGATACCGGGTTTTCGGCTGAGGCGCATTGCGCCTCGCTGTCGTTTTTGACCTCGAAGAAACGGAGCAATTATCACCGGGTCGTCACCCGGATCGCCAGAGAGATCGGAGGGGTTTTGGTCGGTCTTGTGTTAGGCGGAGGCGCGGCTTTGGGAATCGCGCATATCGGGGTCTTGAAGGTTTTTGAGGAAGAGGATATCCCTATCGATATTGTGGCCGGAAGCAGTATGGGCGCCTTGGTCGGAAGCTTGTGGGTAACCGGAAAAAATGCTCAGGAGATGACCCGTATCGCCGGAGAGTTCAAGAAGAAGGTCAATATGCTCAGGTTGATGGATTGGTTGGTGGTCCCGATTTCCGGTTTTATCAGCGGACGGGCAATCAAACGGTGGCTGAAAAAATATCTGGGTAACCGCACGTTTTACAGCACGCGGGTTCCCTTTAAGGTCGTTTCCTATGACCTCATCCGGCGGCAGGAGAACGTCATTAACGGCGGGCCGATCATTGACGCGGTAAGGCAGAGCATATCCATCCCCGGGGTTTTTAAGCCGGTCATTAAAGGCGAACAGGTCATCATTGACGGTGGTGTTATGAACCCTTTGCCGACCAATGTGATGGCGCAAAACGGTATCAAAAAGATCATTGCCGTCAATGTGCTGCAGTCGCCTGAGGATGTAAGCAAGAGTTTTGAGTTATATAAAAAACGGATTGAACAACAGAAAGCGATCCCTTTTCATAAAGCCCCTTTTCATTATGTCGGTTTTCGCATCAGCCGTTTATTTGCGCGGCTCTTCCGGCCTAATATCGCAGATATTATCGTGTTCACACTTCAGGCGGCGGAATATGTGATCGCCGAACAAAGCGCGGAGCAGGCTGACGTGAACATCCATCCGGACGCTTTTGACATCAATTGGTATGAGTTGTACAAGGTGGATGCCTTGATCCAAGCCGGAGAGCAAGCTGCGCGTCAGGCCTTACCCCAGATCAAGGCGCTTATTGCCAAATAATCCTTGATTACGCAATGCCAAACAAGCGAGACAATGATGGCCAAGTACAAAGCAAAAAACACCGAACATTATTTGCGGCATGCCCGGCAGTTCTTAGCGGGGTATCCGGATACGGAGATACCGGCGCATGAACCCCGTCTGGTAAAACAGGCGCATCGCGCAAGGATCGTTTTTCGGGATAATCAGGTTTACACCGACTACTGTCTGGGCCAAGGAAGCCTGATCCTCGGGCATGCCCATCGCAATGTAGTCTTGGGCGTTAAGAAGATCGCGGAAAGAGGATTACGGTTCGACGCTTTATCGATCGAAAGCATTAATCTTGCCGGACAGATCGCGCGCAATCTTGCGGGGATTGATAAAGTCGCCTTTTATCCGTGTTATCAGCAGTCTTTGCAGGCCGCTGTAACCGCCGCGCGCGCCTACACAGGCAAGCGCAAGGTGATCACGTTTGAGCTTTGTTCGGCCTCCGGGATGCTGTCCCAAGAGGCAGAGACCCTAATCCTTCCGTTCAATGATGTCACGGCTTTGCAAGCGACGCTTAAGGCGCAAGCGCAACAGATCGCCTGCGTGGTCCTCGAGGCGGTTACGGCAGCCAAAGGGGTCATTGCCGCAAGGCTCGAATTCTTATCAGCGCTTAAGGAACTGCAAAAGGATCAGGATATCATTGTCATTCTTGATGAGCACAAGACAGGGTTTCGGACCAATCCGGCGGGAGCGGCCCATGATTTTAACCTGAACCCGGAGGTGATCTGTTTGTCAGGGATCATGGGTGGCGGATTTCCTCTTTCCGCTTTAGGCTTGCGTGGATCTTTGTCCGGATGCCTGCCTGGCAATGCCGCAGGGCCCGCGGACTTCCCGGAAACGGCTGACCTAAGCCCTGTCATGTTACGCGCCGGCCTTTCCACCTTAAAGGTTCTGGATCACACGCACTATACGAGTTTGAACGCGAAAGCCCAACAGTGGGGGGACCAGATGAACGCCTTTTTTCAAGAAAAGGACATCAAGGCGCACATCGCGCAGTATAAATCCATGTTGAGCCTTTTCTTCGCGAAAGAGGCGGTTTGCTCGGATACCAGTGCCACGCGGGCTTTGGACGCGGAAAAATATTTAAGTCTGCGCCGCTATCTGCTTCGACGAGGCATCCTTTTCCCGCAGGTGCAGCAAACCCCGTTTTTTATCACACTTTCCCATAGCCGGAAGGAGACACAAGAGTTGTTGACTTCCCTAAAGAATTTTTTTACAGTAAGTTAATTATCCGTCACTATCACCAAAGGAGGTCTGATGCGTAAGGTATGGAAAGGTTTATATTTCAGTGTTGTTTTATGGATGACCGTTCCGGTCTTGACCGGATGTGTTGCCTTTGCTGTAGGCGCGGCTGCCGGTGCCGGCGGGTATGCCTACGTTAAAGGGAATCTGGAGCGGAATTATGACCATACGGTGTCTGAACTGTACAAGGCCGCGTTAAAGGCCTTCAAGAATTTGAATATCGAGAAGACCGAAGCAGAGCGGGAAGAGCACGCCGCCTACCTCTATGGGCTCAATGATGAAGGCAAAAAAGTCAAAGTCATTATCGAGGCGTTGACTGAGCGTTCTTCAAAATTAGAGGTGCGGGTAGGTATCCTGGGCGATAAGCTCCGGTCGCAAGAGATCATAACGGTTATTGAGAATAAATTATAGTTGATTCACGTCTGCCTGTGTCCAAGAAAAATAAAAAATCCCGGTCCCGTCACAAGAAGACAATCTCCCAAGAGAAATTCTCTTTATGGAGATTTATCTTAACTTTTAAGGCAGAGATCATTGTGATCCTTTGTATCGTTGCCGGGATCAAGATCATAGCGTCATTTGAATCCCGGGACAAGATCACGGAAGATATCGAGTCCGCGTTTCTTTCGGTTACGGAACAACAGCGCCTGGATTGGCAAAAGAAGTACCCCAGCGGATATAAGATCGTCTTGATCCGTGGCAATAAGATCGTGCATACGTCGCAGGACACCCTTCCGCAGGATCTGAAGATCGACTGGCATAATGTGGGCGTCACGGTCATCCCTGCGAATTCGCTGACCCGGACGGAGGAAAAGATCAGGATCGATTTACCGATCAGCAGTTACGCGCCCGTGGATGTTTACGGACGGGATGTCTCGGCTGAGTTGTCGCGGCACCAACGTAAGGCTTTGGGCCTTACCAAATTAGGATGGCATAATCTTATGATCGAGATCATCGGCGAAGAAGATGATGATCTTTTGTGCCTTATCGGTTTTCAATGACGGGAGAGGGACCTTATGCTTTCAGAGCGAATTATCGTGGTTAATCCGAATCAGGACGTCCTCAAGAACCAGGAACCCTTTTTAAGGGAACATGAGATCATTCATTTTTTGCGGGGAAAGGATTTTCTGCTGTTTTGGGAAAAGAATGCGGATATCAATTTAGTGCTTCTGGATGTGAGTTTATCAGATGTGGATGCCTTTGAACTGCTCCATGAGGTGAAAAGTAAAAATAAAGATGTCTTTGTGATCATGACAGCCTTAGGGGCGACCAAAGAAATGATCGTCAGGGCCTTGCGCTCACACGCCGATGATTTTTGGGATGGGCCTATGGATGGGCCGGATTTGCGGGAAAAAGTCGACTCAGCGCTAAAAAATCAGGAGTATCACGCCTTACGCAGCCGGAGCCGGAAACAGAACATTGACCGCATCAAAAGATTTATCCAAAGGAATTATCAGACCGCCACCTTGGACTTTATTTCCAAAGAGCTTTTTTTGAGCTCGAAATATGTGAGCCGTATGTTCAGCGAGAAGAATGGCGTGAGTTTCCGTGAGTATAAGATCCAGGTCAAATTAAAGCAGGCAAAGGATCTTTTAACGAATACATCTTTGCGTGTCAGTGCGATCGCGTCCGAACTGGGGTATAAAAAACCGGAAGCGTTTATGCGGGTCTTTAAGCGGATGACCCAAAAGACCCCCCGGCAGTACCGCCAAGAGACACAGGTCTGACCGAAGAGCCTTTCTCCGGCAAAGTTTCCTGTAAAAATGAAGATCGTTTTTAGTCCAGCAAGAGAATGAAGCAAAATCAAACAATCAATTGATATAATATCTAACATATGATATCCTTTATGTAACCTTAAAAGGAGGTGATCAATATGGATATCTTCTATAAAAAACTTTCAAAGAAAATAAAAACAGTCAGGGAAAAGTTCGGCCTTTCTCAAGAATCCCTTGCCGGGCAATTAGGCGTTGGCAGAGTCGCGATTTCGCAGATCGAAAACGGAGAGCGGAAGATCAGTGCCGAAGAAATCGTGAAGTTATCAAGGATTTTTAATATGCCTACAGATGTCCTTCTTGATTTAAATAAAGATATTGAAGTCGTCTTGGAGAAAGACCTCAGATCAAAACCAAAGAAAAAGAATGCTATCAGAATAAGCGTTCCTCAGAAAAACCTTGATAAGTTTAAAGAGGTTTTGCTTTATGTTTTAAGCAAGGTGGGATCGAAACCAAACGTAGGAGAGGCGGTTTTGTACAAGCTTCTTTACTTCATCGATTTTAATTATTATGAAAGATATGAGGAGCAGTTAATAGGGGCAACATATATTAAGAATCATTATGGTCCGACTCCGACCGAGTTTATCAAGATTGTTGAAGATATGGAAGGCAAAGACCTGGTGAAAATCCAGGATAATTATTTTCATTATCCCCAAACAAAATATTTACCCTTGCGCGCACCGGATATGAAGAAAATTAATATTACCGGAAATGAACAGAAGCTTATTGATGATGTTATAAATTCTCTTTCTGACATGAACGCGAAACAAATAAGCGAATATTCTCATAATGATGTACCTTGGATGACCACAGAAGAAGAAGAGGTCATTGATTATGAATCGGTATTTTACCGAACTACACCTTATTCAGTGAGGGAGTATAGTGATGACGATATTCAATGATATCCGTAAACTTGACGAGTTCAAAAAAGACTTTAAAAAGCTTTCCAGAAGATTCAGAACTCTGGACGAAGATTTGAATTCCTTCATTGCTAATCAGCTCAAACTTACCCATAAGAAGAATATTGATAATCGGGGTGTCATCAGAATATCTGATTTGGGTATTCAACAACCTCAAATATATAAAGCGAAAAAATTCGCTTGCAAAGCATTAAAAGGCAAAGGGGCGGCAAGTGGTATCCGGGTAATATATGCGTATTATGAGCAAGAGGATATTGTTGAATTTATCGAAATTTATTATAAAGGTGATAAGGAAAACGAGAATAGAGACAGAATTTTAAGCCATTACGGGAAAGAAAAATTTTAAACAGATAAGACGTGAAGCAGCGCCTGAAATCCAGGCGAAAGGATACGGACATGAATAAAAAACCGGATATGATGGTTACGGATATCTATAACCCGGATATTACGCAGGCCAGGGCCTTGCCTTTGTATCTGTCCAAAGTCAGGGCGGGATTCCCGTCACCGGCTGATGATTATATCGATCAGAAACTGGATCTGAACGATTTTTTGATCAAGCGCCCGGCATCCACTTTTTTTGTTAAGGTTAAAGGCGATTCCATGATCAATGCCGGCATTGCCTCCGGCGATATCTTGATCGTTGACCGTTCCCGGGACCCCGGCAACAATAAGATTATTGTGGCTATCCTGGACGGGGAGTTTACCGTAAAGAGGGTAAGAAAAGTCCGGGACCGCCTTTATCTGCTGGCAGAGAATCCGGATTATGAGCCTATTGAAATAACCGAGGATAGGGACTTTGAAGCGTGGGGTGTTGTGCTGCATGTGATCCACTCAGTTTGATCGCAGGCGGCTTTTTTATTATGAAAGATATATATTTTCTTGTTGATTGCAATAATTTTTATGTGTCCTGTGAGCGCGTATTCGATCCGGGTTTGCGTGACAGGCCGGTGGTGGTGTTGTCAAACAATGATGGCTGCGCGATCGCCCGGTCCGATGAGGCCAAGGCCTTGGGCATCCGGATGGGGCAACCGATCTTTCAGTGTCAGGACCTTGTAAAAAAACATAAGATCAAGGTGCTCTCCTCTAATTTTGCCCTTTACGGGGATATGTCGCGCAGGGTCATGGATGTGCTTTCACGCTACAGTCCTGTCCGGGAGGTTTACTCGATCGATGAAGCCTTTTTATTATTTAAGGGATTCCGCGGCCAGGACATCCGGGAACAGGGGCATACGATTCGTCGGGCTGTCAAACAAAAAACAGGATTGCCGGTCTCGATAGGGATCGGGCCTACCAAAACATTGGCCAAAGTCGCCAATCACATCGCCAAAAAAGACGCCCGCCAAAAAGGCGTGTTTTGCCTTTTAGATGAAAACAAAATTTCAGAGTGCCTCAAAGGCCTAGCGGTGATTGATATTTGGGGCATAGGCAGGCGCCAGGCCAAGTTCTTAAAGGCTTATGGCATAAGCACGGCGCTAAGATTGCGCAGCTTACCCGATGCTTGGGTTAAGAAGCAGTTAACTGTCAGGGGGCTTAAAACAGTTCACGAATTAAGGGGACAGCCGTGTGTGGCCTTAGAACAGGATTTTCAAAAGAAGAAAGCGATTGTTACCTCGCGTTCTTTTGGTTATAAAGTGGCAAAGAAGGCCGAAATCTTGGAGGCAGCCTGTGCGTATACGGCCCGGGCCGCGGAGAAACTCAGGAAACAGCAATCCGTTGCCGGGAGCATCATGGTGTTCCTGCAGTCCAATCCGTTTGGTTCGGATCCCTATTATGAAAAGGCCGCGGCTATGGGCATTAATCCGCCGACCGCGGATACCGGCGCATTGAATCTTTGTGCGAAAAGGTTATTAGATAAGATTTATCAGGAGGGATATACGTATAAAAAAGTAGGCGTGATGCTGTCCTCCTTAGAAGATGAGGGTTATGTTCAGGCTGATCTGTTCAGTGATGACTATCAAGATAGTAAAAGGAAAAATTTAATGCAAGCGATGGACGCGATTAACCAGCGCGGAGGGGCCGGGAATATTGTTTTCGCGGCGGAAGGACTGGGTAAGCCATGGCGTATGCGCCGGGCACGGATGTCTCCCCGCTACACAACGCGATGGGATGAACTGCTTTCCATTGCCATATGAGCCGTGAACCGAAAGGATCACAAATGTCAACAAAAATAGAATTTCAAGAAGGGCCCGAAGGAATTGTTTTCCTCCGCATCAAAGGCGATTTTACCAATCAGACAACCCCGCAATACCAGAAGATCTGTAATGATGTCATGGAAAAGCCGGACGTCAAGATTATTATTCTGGATTTCAAGGAAGTTACCTCTCTGGATACGTCGGCTTTTGCCTGCATGATCAATTTTATTAAAGAGCATGAGACAAAGGATGTGCGTATCGGCATTATTCATATCCAGAAGCAACAGAAAGATCTTTTAGAGATCTTGAGGCTGCAAAAAGAGATCTTTTATTTTGATTCCGCGCAAAAGGCGATTGCGGAATTGACCCATAGGGCAGAGTGAAACTTTCCTGACCCCACGTGCTGATGTCAACGTTTAGACAATGACCCGTTTACCAAGAGTTTTGATATCGTTAAAGACCGTCCGCTTTTTGCGATAATCACAAAGATGGGAATTAACCAAAAATTTACCTCTTCTTCATAATAATGCCATCAAGAGCGTAAATAATTAAGAGGTAATTTAAATGCCATCTTAAAAAGAGAGGGAGTTATGTCTAAAGTTGATTTGCATGTTCATAGTCAATATTCACGGCAGCCGGCGGAATGGGTATTAAGAAAATTAGGCATGCGGGAGTGTTACGTTGATATTGACCACATTTATCATGAATCTAAAGCCCGGGGCATGGATTATGTAACGATAACCGATCATAATGAAATTAAAGGATCAAATCTGCTTCTCTCAAAATATCCTAAAGAAGCCTTTACCGGTTCGGAAATTACGGTTGTTTTTCCTGAAAACGGGTGTAAAGTGCATATTCTTGTCTTTGATATTATTCAACCGCAGTTTGACCATCTCAAAGAATTGCGCTGGGATATTTATCGATTAAGGGATTATCTCCGACAGGAAAAAATACCTTATTCAGTCGCGCATGCGACCAGCAATGTGAACGGCGTGCTGACGACCGATATTGTAGAAAAATTGATCCTTTTGTTTGATGTCTTTGAAGGAATCAATGGAGCAAGGAGCCAGCATTTTAATTACAACTGGACCCGGATATTAAATTATTTAGATCCATATGATATCGAAAGGTTGCATAAAAAATATTATATTGAGCCTTTTAGTGAAAATCCATGGATCAAGGGATTTACGGGCGGGACCGATGACCATACCGGGTTATTTATCGGAAGGACTTTCACCAAAGACGATGGATCAACAAAGCAAGATTTTATTCAGAATTTAAAGAACAAAAATATTATGGCCTCTGGCCGCAGCAGTGACTTTAAGACAAGGGTTTTCGGGTTCTATAAAATTCAGCATGATTGGAAAAAGAATATTGAGGGGAAGAAAAAAGCTGCGAAAAAAAGGATGGCGGGTGATATTATTTTTGATCATGTCAACGCAAAGTTTGATCTGAAACAGTGGGTTTTTCTTCAATGCGCAAAACACAGCCAAGATCCGAAAAAATATTTATTCGCCCGATATGTTGAGAATTTACGGAACGACCTTAAGGGTATTGAGCCAAATAATATTGATAAAAGGATCGAGGTTGCTTATAAAAACTCGATCGCGTCTTTAGACGCGTATCTCGTAACGTTAATTGATAAATATACAAAAGATTTCAATCTTCAGTTCGGTCTGAATATTTCATGCGTCATTGATGATATTAGCGTTATTTTAGATAAAGTTTTGCCCCTGTATGCTACTTATAAATTTATTCATCAAAATAATGAAATAAATCATGAGTTGACGCAGAGATTTCGCAAAGGCAACGGGGTTGAGAAAAAGAAACGGATTTTATGGTTTACTGACACGCTTACTGATTTAAATGGAGTCTCTTTGATCGTTAAGGAATTCATGCGGCAGTCGAAGGTTTATGATCTTGATATTAAGGTTGTTTGTTGCCTTAACGAGGAAGACTTCGCGGCAACAAAGATTAGCGGAATTAATCTAGAGCCGATAACTTCCTATGTTCCTGATCTGTACAAATCCTATGTAATGCGAATTCCTTCTTTTATAAATTCCGTAGAAAAGGTTCAGGCGTATAAGCCGGATGAAATTATCATATCAACGCCAGGCCCGGTAGGATTAACAGGTTTGCTTGCCGGCAAATTGTCAGGGATTAAAGTTTTTGGTGTCTATCATACGGATTTTACAAAACAAATGGAGAGGATCGTCGGGCAGGGAATCATTCCGGGTCTTATCGAGAAATATTTGAAATGGTTTTACGCACGCGTTGACAGGATGAAGATTCCAACCTCCTTCTACAAAGACGCGTTACAGAAGAGAGGTTATGTGAATAAAAATATCCAGATTTTTAAGCGGGGCATTGATGCCTCTGAATTTAAGTACACAATGCTTTCAAAATTATTGCTATGCCACGATGATCTTTTTAAAAACAGCTTTACGCTACTTTATACAGGCCGGATCAGCAAAGACAAGAACCTAAAATTTCTTTCGATAGTTTATAAAAAGCTTCTTGTTAATTGCCCCCGGCTTAATTTGCTTCTTGTTGGAGATGGTCCGCGTAAAGAATATATTCAAAATTATTTTAAAGGGTGTCACAGGGTTGTCTTTGTTGATAAGGTAGACAGGCATGAGTTGCCTTTTTTTTATTCGCTGGCTGATTTATTTGTTTTTCCCAGCACAACGGACACCTTCGGCATGGTTGTTTTAGAGGCGCAATCGTGCAGTTTGCCTGTATGCGTTATGGATTCCTGCGGCAGCAGGGATTTAGTGGAAGATGGTAAGACAGGATTTGTCCTTCCGGAGGATGTTAAATCCTGGGTTACAACGATAGCGCATGTTATGGATGTGAAGCAAAATGATAAAGAAAGATACATGCGGATGAAAAACGCGGCCCGAATGCGCATAATTAATCAATTTCATTGGAGCAAAGCTTTTGAAGCTTTAATTCATGGCGAAAAGTTTAACCTGTCGTTGAGAGAGAATAAAGATGAAAAAATTTTAAGTTAATATTGCAAAAGGAAGAAGAGAATAGGACAGGACAGTCCCTTTGAGTGTGAGGGGCTGTCCTGTTTTTTAGTCTGACTTCAAACATGACGGGCTTGTTCCCCTCCTTTTAAATAAGATTCCGCGCTGTTTTAATCAGGTTTTTATTGAATTTTAACTGAATTTTTATATTTGCAAATGTATCCCATATGAGATACACTTGTAAAAAGAGAGGTATGCTTATGAAAAAATCCGCCATGATCAGGGCCAGGGTTGAACCTGAAATCAAAAAACAGGCAGAAGACATATTTAAGGAAATAGGGCTGAATGCCTCTGAGGCGATCAGCTTGTTTTATCATCAGGTAAAACTCAAAAAAGGCATGCCTTTTGCGGTAAATCTTCCGGGGAAGGGTCCAAAATCAAAAGTTTCCTCCTATACCCAGGCTGCTTTGGTCGAACAATCAAAAAGAATGCAGCCCCAAGAGCGATTAAATGCTTTTTTCAATCATTCTTACCTTTTAACCCAAATAGAAAAGGCTGGCTATAAGGCCGGCATTTCAAGGGCAGGAAAAAGAAAGACGTCTAAAAATGCGCGCTAAAGAGAGTGGACAATCGGCCTTATTGTTGTTGGATGTTATTGATATCCTCAATAAACAGAAAGTGCCTTACGCTGTCATCGGGGCTATGGCGGTTTCTTTTTATGGGGTGGTGCGTTCCAGCCTGGATGCTGATGCGCTTATCCGGATCAAAGAAGGCCGCGTAGGGCTAAGAGCGTTAAGGTCCGCGTTAATTAAGGCGGGCATGCATGTGGTTGTCCGCAGGGGGGGCGTGTATGATCCTTTAGAGGGAGTTATCCTGATTGAGGATAATTACGAAAATCATGTTGATCTCTTGTTAGGCATAAAAAAGGCGGATGATGATGTGTTTCAAAGGGTCACGCGCGTTCCCTTTCAAGGGGAAATGATTAATATGGTTAGCGTTGAAGATCTGATTTGTTTAAAAATATATGCGGGAGGCATAAAGGACCTGGCTGATGTCCAGGGCATATTGTCGGTTTCAGAGAATATCATTAATCAAAAAAAATTAATGCGGTTAGCCAGGCCTTTTGGAAAAGAGGTTACGAGAATTTTAGAAGAAATGATGTGAATCGATAAGAGATGTAGAACAATCTGTTTTTGAAAATTATTAAACGATTATGACATTATTATTTTTCATAATATTTTCTGTGATTATTCTTGTATGCGCAGGATGCATTTTATCTCACCCATCATCTATTTGACTAATAGGGGATTATCCTATTTGACATTATGGTGTTTATTGGGTATACTTGAAATGAGAGAAAATAAACACAAAAGAGGTGAAAAAATATGCTTATTACACTTGATTCACAAAACAGGGTTACTTTAGGAAAACTTCTAAAAGGCATATCGACCAGGCTTTTTGATGCCCGCGTTGTTGATGGGAAAATTGTGCTTGAGCCTATGGAAGCTGTGCCGGAAAAAGAGGCGTGGTTATATAAAAATCCCAAGGCATTACAAAGTGTTATCAAAGGCATCAAAGATGCTCAGGAGGGAAAAATTAAAGAGCTTAACCTGGATGAAGAATAAACATTATGTTTAAAATATATTTGACTGAAGGAGCCCGTGATCAATATGAAAACTTAAAAAATAGTAAAGGGCTTCAAAAGCGTTATAAAGCTGTTAAAAAGACACTAGTCCTGCTTAAAAATAATCCCCGTCATCCCGGTTTAAATACACATGAGTATTCTAAGTTGTCAAAAGATATTGGTATTAAAATTTTGGAAGCATATGCTGAACAGAATACTCCAGCCGCTTATCGGATATTTTGGTATTACGGCCCCCATAAAAAAGAAATTACGGTTATTGCAATTACTCCGCATCCGTAATTTTTGTTTGACCAAAGAGGACGGACTTTATTTCTGTCATCCGGAGAGGGGATGTGTGATGTTAAAAAAAATTTTTTGGTGCGTGAAAATGGCCGTCAATATCGGTTTGATTACCGTCATCTTGCCTCTTTTATGCTTTGGGCAGGAGGCCTTTATGCCGCCGGACGGCAAAGCCTTTGTCTTTATCGGACAGGATAATGCGACCATTGAAACATATATCAAAGAAGTCAGCCATGTCCCCCATGGCTTCATGCTTTACACCTCCATACAAAATATAGAAGGCCTGTTTGCGCCTTCCGAAGATTTCGGGGCAGGAGTTTTTTATGCTGATGCCCTCATGGAAAAATATCCGCAAGCCCGGCTGCAATTAGGCCTTTATATGGTAGGCGCCTTAAAAGAGGTCTATCAGGGGGCCTATGATCATAATATCGATAAAATGGCGGCCTGGATGAAAACGAAACAAGTCCCTATTTATCTGCGGGTCGGCTATGAGTTTGACGGGCCGCATAATCACTATGACCCTGGGGATTACGTCAAGGCGTACCGTTATCTGGTTGACCGGTTAAGGCTGGCAGGCGTCGATAATGTCGCCTATGTCTGGCATTCTTACGCCTATAAAAGGGAAGAGCCTTTCACCAGTTGGTATCCCGGGGATGATTATGTGGATTGGGTGGGGATCAGTTGTTTTAGGTTACCGAATTTTCATATAGATCCCATTATTGCATTTGCCCGAAAACATCATAAACCCGTCATGATCGCAGAGGGTACACCGCAGGGAACAGGTGTTCATCGGGGCAAGTTGTCATGGGCGGCCTGGTATCATTTGGTGTTTAGGCTGATGGCGCAACATGATATCAAGGCCATAAGCTATATTAATAGCCAGTGGGAGACCCAGCCCATGTGGGCCGGCCAGGGTTGGGGAGATGCCCGCATCGAAGCCAATGAATATATTAAGGGGAAATGGCTCGATGAGATCAAAAAAGATAAGTACCAAATTATGGGCCTTCCCCATTTTCGTTAAAAAAGAATAGGGCGCTGCGCTCTATTTCGCGCTCTATTTCTAATATTTTTTATTTACCATTCGCGTCCCTCGCCGGTTTTGATATAATAAATTTACTATGGATACGACTAAGATTGTTTACCGAAAACTGTTTGTGCTGGGTTTCCTGATAGTAATCCTGCTGAGTTTTCTTTTTTTGATCCGGGACCTTTTGATCACGGTTATCCTGGCGGCGACCTTCAGCGGCTTACTCTATCCCGCAAAGAAACGTGTTGAGAGATGGCTGAAAGGCCGATCGCTTGCGGCTTCGGTCATTGTCCTGTCCGCCGCGCTTTTGATTATCGGGATCCCTTTGCTAGCCATATTGGTTGTGGCTGCCAATGAAGCCCTGCAGGTTTCTGATTCTGTCAGGCCCTGGCTCCAGGAGCAGATCAGCAAACCAACGGAACATTGGCGACAGTCCCTGGAATGGATCCCTTTTTATGATAACTTGGTGCCCTATCAATCCAAGATCATGGAGGGCCTGACGCAAATGGTGAAGCTGATCGGCACCCATATGACCAGATTTTTTTCTGCCGCGACTTTGGGTACGGTGGGATTTATCTTTAAGTTGTTCGTGGCGCTGTACTCGGCTTTTTTCTTTTTGAGTGACGGGGAGGGGATCATTAAAACCATTCAGAATTACCTGCCTTTAACTACCCGGGAATCCGTTCAGATGACAGAAAAGGGCCTCGCGATCATCCGGGCCACCATTAAGAGTATTTTTGTGATCGGCTTGATCCAGGGGGTTTTGATCTGGCCGGCGTTTACTGTTTTAGGAATAAAAGGGGCGGTTTTCTGGAGCCTGATGGTGGCTGTTTTTTCAGCGGTGCCGGGACTGGGCGCGCCTATGATATGGATACCGGCGGTGATCTATCTTTTTATTACAGAGAGAATCCTGGGCGCTGTTGGATTAATGGCCTGGGGCACACTGGTTGTCGGGATGGCAGATAATTTTTTGCGGCCGGTCATTATCGGCCGGGACACCGAAGTGCCGGAATTGATGATTCTCTTGAGTATCCTCGGCGGTTTAGCGACATTTGGCATCCCTGGGCTGATTTTCGGCCCGGTCTTGGTAAGTCTGCTGGTCAGCGCGCTTGAGATCTATGCGCGTGTCTATGATAAGGCTTTAAGCAATGATTAGAAACGCTATTGCCGGCAAGCGCGGCTTTGCCGAAAGGAAAGAATTACGTTTTGTGTCTCCAAGAGTTGAAATACAATCCGTTGTCAGGGCGCCTTCTGTTAACGGATAGAGATGGAGACACTGTGATGACCAGCAACCGATTTTCGATTAAGGTGGAGCATGAATAAGCGGACCTCACATTGGGCTTTGGTAATTATCTGGACAGGCTTAATCTACTCGACGTTATATATTGTCCGGCCTATTTGCGAATTCTTGAAGCAATATACGCCTTTTGATGCGATCATTTGGGGTCTTTTTGTTTTGACATTGATTGGGATAATTTATTTTGTTTTCTTTCATGTTCGCAGGATGAAGCCATTGTCGTATTTGTTGTTTTTCGGGACACTTGCTTGTTATGCAGCCGCATTGTTTTGGCTGAAGATTCCCGAAGAGCGTATTCATTTGATTCAATACGGCATTTTGGTTTGTTTGCTGGTTCGCGCGCTGAGGCTTGACTTTCCGCCTTCAGCCGCTTATGCCGGTGCGTTTGTTTTGACTTCATTGCTGGGCCTTGGAGATGAGGGTATCCAGCATATTCTTCCGAACAGGTATTTTCAGTGGAAGGATGTAATATTGAATTCTGTGAGCGCGGCGTTGGGCTTGTTGTTATGGTTAAGCTTGCAGGGCAGGCAATAAAAAGGGGTCAGCTCCCGAAAGGATACAACAATTTCTTCCCACAAATCTTAAGCGACAGCGGATAACATTGAGAAGGTCTAAGAGAAAGGATTGTCACTGTGAAATTTCTTAAATTAATAAAAACCTTTTTTTTGCCAGTCGTTATTTTATTTCTCCAAACAACGGTGGCGCATGCGGGCAATAACGATGTCAGTATCTCAGATTGGGGCCGCTTCTTTTTTACATCATGGGGTATTCCCTTTACGGTTTATTTGGTCCTTCAGATTGCGGCAATTCTGCATCTTGAAGGCGGCAGTCGCAAAGCGGTTTTGGTTCCTTTAGCCATAATGGCTATAGTTGTCATCATAACGATGATTGCATACCAGCAGGAAAGCAATTTATGGCCGATATATTTAATATTTTCTAGTCCCTTTGCTGCCATTGCTGTTGGAATAATATGGCTGAGCGGCTTAAAAAATAAAGAATAAGGGCGCAAAGAATAAGGCGCAGCGCCCTAAATAAATTAAAGGTTGGTGGCCTGAAGCTCAGGGAATTTTTCAAATAAATATTTAATAATCCTTTCTTTATCTTAAAATAAAAGCATGAAACAATTGGATAGCTTAATAGAAAGAAGGTAACAATGGCGACATTAATTGGGGTTATTTTTGATAATGTACTTACATTAGCTGTATTATTTTTTTTCTTATTTGTGATAAAAAGATTTTGGAAACGAAGAGATGAGAAAAATATTAAATTATTACTTATACTGTTAGCAATTGCCATCGTTGGTTCCCTGGCTCAACTATTTTTTGGTCTTACACATATAAAAGACTTAAATGACCAAAGAGATCCTGTGAAGGTTAAAAAACTGATGCAGAAGGAACCAAAAGTTGCTGACGAAGACTTTATTTTTAAATCTGAATACGGTTTCAATATAATGATTCCAAAAGGTACTAACTACATAATAGGAAATGACTTAGCTCCTCTTATGATGTGGAAATATGATGAAGGTAACAGTATTATACTAACCACTGAATTAAGAAATAAAAATTTGCAGGAAAATGAGCTTCTTGAACAGATTAAAAATAATTTAAAGAATTATCAATTTGGACCAGTTAATCTTTATGGCGTAGCTTTGCCGCCGCATATTGATTACAAAACAGTAAAGAATAATATGAATTTAGAAGGAAAAATTTTTTTATTGAATGCTGGTACAAATAAAATAATCGTCAATATGGGAACATACAATGGCTGGGAAGCTGATAAGAACGTCTTAATAAAAATTATCAATTCTTATCAGGATACCGCAGGAGAATAAGGGCGCCGCGCCCTAAATGATAAAACGTAGCTCATCATATTGGCCACATATTGTCCCTTGGGCAGCAATCGGCGGGATGTTTTAGAAGAGCCGGAAGTTTTTTTAACCCATCGCTATTTTATCAATGAATATCTTCAGAAACATAATGTATCTGTAATCGCATATTGCCTGATGCAGAGGCAAGCCCACGGATCCCTATTATAAACAAACTCTACACTTAATGGGGAAGTTCAAATTGGCTGCGCTGCGTCGATAGTTACGGGAAGTATCACGGCGTGGATATTCTGAAAGGATTATATCAATAAAAATGAATGAATACAAAAACACCATCAAAGAGATGTACGAACGCATTAACGCCTTTGTCCAAGACCATCCGGACATTGAAGAAGAAGTGATAGACCAGGAGGAGGAATTTTTCCGTCTGTCTCTTTCAGGGGTTAATAATCCCGGGCAGCTTTTCTTTGACTGGTTTATTTTTGATTACAAACTGCCGAAATACAATAAACGGCTGTTTGATGTCTTTCTGCGGGAAATGAAGAAGGAGATCCCTGATGACCTCTGCAAAGTGTACGCGAAAGCCGGTAAGGACACTTTCAGTTTCTTTAAAGTAAAGGCCGTTAAAATAGGCAAGCAGTTTATTGCCGAAGATATTTTGACCGGCAGCCAATACCGTGTTTTTGAAACAAGCGCAACGAAGTTTATCGGAAAAGGTGATTATCTGATCGGCCGGCTGCTGGCCTTTGACGAAGCCTTTATTGTAGCCTCGCAGTGTTTGTTTTACCCACAGAAAGATTATGATATTTTCGGCATGCTATTGAAGAATATCTCGCGCGCCCCGTCAGAACGGCTTGACGCCTTTGATGTATACAAGGCGCTGTTTCCTCAAGTAATTCCCGAACAGTTGTCCGCTAAGGAAAAATTTGAACTGCTCTGCAAGGAAGGAGGTTTGTCTGACGATGATATCGAGGATATCCTGCTTGAAATCCGAATAGCGATCAAAGACAAAAAGACAGTGCCTCCCCAGCAAGTCTTGTCGCGCTGGCTAAAAAAGCTTCGGCCGCCACAAGAATTCGACATGGAAGAATTTATGGATACATTTACCGCGATGTGGAATAAACTTGCCGGAGAAATTTATCCGGCAACGGACAAGGGACCGCTTGAAATAGCGCTGATCAACCTTTGTATGCAGACTATCCAGCATGAATTTCCTCTGCCTGATAACCCGACAAAAAAGGAACTGCAAAACCTTTCAAAAAAATCCCGGCAATTGATGGATAAATGGTACATTACGCCCCGCAAAGAATTGGCCGGGAAATCCCCCAAAGAGATTATTCTGCAGGAACGCGCACAGCTGGGCAACCCGCAAAAGGATTTCGGATTTGAATTCAATATTGAGCGATCAGTTGTGGATGAACACATGGAAAAACAAGGGGAGAAACTTTTTTATGAGGCCGGAGGGTACATGAAAAGCGGTAAATATGAAAAAGCTCTGGCCTGCTACGAAAAATACCTTAAGCTATGGGACGGCAACCATGTCGTCTGGCACAATATGGCCGTATGCCACGTTATGCTTCTGCAAAAACGCAAGGCTGAACAATGTTTAAAACAGGCGTTGACGCTCAAACCCGATTATAAACTGGCGCTTGACAAATATGAAGAATTAACATCGATGTACAAAGAAGATATGGTAGAGATGGTACGGGTTTTGAGAAAAAATCAGGCATAAATCAAAACCCCGAATCAATTGAGTTTATGCTGCAGATACTTTTGGATACGACGGTCTTGAAATCCCATTTGAGCTATAAATATTTA
>JAGYNW010000109.1 GCA_018399915.1 Candidatus Omnitrophota bacterium | reverse complement strand
TAATGCCCGTTCCTTCGGTCTTTTCGACCCTCGCTGCGTTCGTACCATTCGGCTCCACTTTGAATCGTGAACTCTTCTTGTAACCACTGATTGCAATATCGCTTTAAAAAATCATCTATCTTTACTTCAACTTGTTCATGACAAAACTCTTTGTATGCCGCGAATCTTTGCCTATAATACCCTTTAAAGCAGAGTGTTTTCATTAGTAACCTCCTTTTAGTTAGTTATACTGGCGTATTTACTAACTTAGGTTACTAGCACTCTGCTTTTTATTCAAATGTCAGCAGAATATTTTACAGTATCCATCTGTTTATGCCTGATTTTCCGGACAAAGTGGCTTTTTTATTCATTTTTAAAAATCAAGGAATTCTTGGCTTGCATTTCATGATAAACCGTAAGGATCGCTGACAATTTAATGCCGGATCCGCCCGCCGTGGCATCCTGCGGGTCAAAAATGTCTTCAAAGGTCGTATCCAAGGTCTCATAAACCTTATAATCTTTATACGTTTTCTCCCCTTCAATCTGTTTTTCGATCCAGCCCGTGCCGTTCTTAAAGGCCTTATTCAACCCGGCGATGAACATTCGCTCTCTTCTTGATGAGGCTTCATTGACTGTGTCACTTCCAAACAAATTGATCTTTGATCCTTCGTCGATCTTGGTCTGATAAAGCTTGCGCTGTCGATCCCATTTGCGCTGATCCTCGGGGGCTAACCGGATCTTGCCTCCCTTAAGGATCCTTTTCAAGTGCCCCAGGGAAATATCCCCATGGATCAAAGCGACCGCCAGGTCTTCTCCCATCTCCAAAACGACCTTCGAATCAATAAGACTGTCTCGATGCTTTCTATCAGCCGGCATCTTCCGCAACCGGGTATCCATGCGTCCTATCGAAAATTGATCAGAGGGAATGACCCGCACACCGTCAATAAAAACGTTCTCTTTTTTAATAAGATCGTCTTTGAGGATCATCATATTCTGCTCTATGATCGGCCTATGAACATTCTCGATGTAATCACTGGCGATAGCCGTAAAATCGTATTCCATCTTATCCGCTTCCGCGACAAATCTTCCTTTTCCCTGAAAACTCCGGACTTCCTTCATAAATCGTTCTCCAAAGGACCAGACAACAAGAGCTTCATCTATCCTGGTTAATTCAGCTTCTGGAATAAGAACCATAATTTTTGAATCATGCTTTATGGGAAAGACCGACCGCAGTCGGGCGCTCTGCTTATGCCCCTCAGCTGTCCATTCTGAAAAACCTTGCTGTTCCGTATAGCTAAAGACCTTATAACCACCCACCTCGCGCATTTTTTCATATGCTTTTTTTATCGATTTTTCATTGACTAAAACCCATTTGAACCTGGGACGCATGGTTGAAATAACAGTATTAGGTGTTTCCATCTGGCTTATATGCGCCTCTGCGCCTAATGTCGGCATCCATTCAATTGCCGGCATGAAGATATCTTCGCGAAAAACCAAACCTGAAACATACGCTTTGAGCTTCCCTTCTTTCACAAAAGTATACCCTATTGTCTTATCCATATTATCAACGACTATAATCTCATCCACCTGAGACAGAATCTCTCTTTCTTTCAAAAGCCTTTCCTGAACTAAGCTGATCTGCCTGGGAGTATAATTTGCGTTTGTCCCCACCGTCAACAATGGGATCTCCCGATTATCAATATAGACAACGACTTTCTGTCCTGACATCTCCAATACACGTTTGCGCACCTCATAAACGATGGATGCCACCGCATGAATAACCGCGGGAGTACTGGCTTCCTGCGCGAGCTTTTCGGGTAAACCCTCATCCATCAATCCTTTTTGAAATTCTCTCAAGGAAATATACCTGGCGGGTTGTGCTGTGGATCGGATAATAGCAACGGAAATGGCTTCGGCATTATTCACAAAGTCAAAGCTGTGCTGATCCGAGAGGAATTGCTCAACTAAAGACTGGTATATCTCTCTGACGTCGAGTCCTGAGATCATGGCTGGGATCGTCAGTAATTGTTCATTAAGGGTAAAACCCCTCTCAACCTTCGCTGCCTCACGCGCGAGATCGCCTCTGGTAACAGGAACCTCCAAAGAAACACTTAACGGCTCTCGCGCCATCACGTGCGAAGGAACCAAGATAGTTGCGCCTGCATCCACGAGATAGACAGTTGCTCCGGGAAGTCTTTTAGCGGGAACGCCTTCTACTTGCCTGACCGAGCCCGGGACATCCAGGCCTTGAAGCAGTTCTTGAACTTTGTCCTTCATTCCCTTTTGATGCGTAAAATTATAGAATGCAATTTTTTTATTGTTGAGTTTGAGGTTCTGAACTTCTTGCGTCTTCATTTTCATGTGCCTTCTGGCGGCATGCGCAATAGCGGCCCTCTTTATAGGACGCAAAAACATGATCGGTTTGATTTCCGAAGAGTTGACACCCGATTTGATCAGGACCGTTTTCCCTTTATCCGTAAGGGCTACGGGAGATATCATTTCTTTTTGGTTAACCCCTTCCAAAAAAAGCACGTCTTTAGGGAGCTTGACATTTCCCAATACGTCTCGAACCTCATCCTTGGTTAAATTATCTTCGCTAAGATCGCAAAAAGAATAAGTCGTGCGCTCATCGTTTTTCTCTATAATGATCCTGTTCGGAGAAAATTGGTCTTTTAATTCATCGTTGCGCACTGCAGTGATCAATGCCTCCTTCAACTCTTCCACGGTCGCATTCGTAATCATAAGATCGGCCGTCTTTTTCGCGATCGCCTCAGATGTTCCGGTGGCTTCTACCGCCTTTTGAACAAAAATATTTCGTAATCGTTCCAGTGAAGCAAAGAATCCAGGAGCGGTGCTGATCGCTCTTACTAACATAGCTATGTCATCTGGATTGTCCCAATGCGGCTTTACCTCGGCAGGGATCATCTTTTTTAACTCATTGATGCTTTTTTCTTCATCAACCGCATGAAGAAGAATAGGAACTTTGGAAAGGGTAAGATCGTGAGAGGAAATAACCTCCTGCGCCTCTAGCGCTATGCCCCGCTGGGTCATAAAGAAAAAAAGGGGGAAGATAAAAACAAAAACACAAACAATGGTCCAACCACTCTGAGTTATTTTGAGCATTTCTTTTCTTTTCATTATTCTAAAAAGGCGCCTCTGATTCGGCTGTTTCTGATAAATATTCCGCCAACTGCGTCAATGTCTGGAATCCGACCTTCCCGTCAACTTTAATCCCGGCTTGCGCCTGAAATTCCTTAATAGCCTCGTTCGTTCGCGGCCCGCGTTTCCCGTCAATTTTCCCGGGATCACATCCGGCTTTCTTTAATAACTGCTGGATCAAGGTGATATTTAAATCATAATCCTTGAGAAGATTGTTCCTCTGGAAACGGTTCAACTTTGCCCATGTTTCCTTATCCGCGAACCGGCTCGCAGATAAGCCAATGTCTTTTTGAAATTTTTCAATAGCGTTACGGGTTCGCAATCCTAACTGCCCGTCAATTTCTCCGGGATTATACCCATAAAGCTTAAGAAGACGCTGAATCTCCTCTACTGTCGGATTGATCTCATAAGGAATAACCTCACCGACAATTTCTTTTTCCTCCGCGCCCTCCTTATCCAGCCACTGATATAGGGCTTCGCATCCCGCACAAAGGACACAAAGCAAGGCCAACGTGAAGAGCCTCACGTTTTTATTTATGTTAATGAATTTCTTCCCCATCATCCATCACTTTTCACTTTTTCCTCTTGCGATAATATTATACTTGATAATCTTGCTGGTTTTAATTATATTTTTATATATCAGTGCTCACATAAGAAAATTTTTAAATTTTATTATCTCCTGTTACACCCATCGAAAGGGCTGACGATGAAATCAAAACAATTTCTACTCATTGCTTTTATTATTGCAATCTTTCTGTCACTGAACTTCGGACTTAAGCCTTATTTAGCTAAGCAGAATGCCGTTAAAACAGCAGAAGAGATCCTGAACCTATGGGTAAACGGAGACCTAATGAATTCTTCTGTGTATTGGGAAAAGAAGCAAGAATATCCTCCCCTTTACGGTATCCTTTCCTACCAAATCACAAAAAAAGAATTCTATAGAGAGGATGAGAATTGGTACGCACGTATATCCGCGCAATTGAAATTTACTGCCGAAAATATTTACGCCGAAAAGAAGGATTGGGTCTTTGTGCTAAGAAGGAATATCGGCTCCTGGAAAGTCGTTAATTTCTACTCAAGCGACAACGCCCCAGAGGGAACATAAAAGCCACAGAGAAACTCCTTCTAATATTTTAAAGAATGATTCGTGCGTCAACCGCGCAACTGCCCCTTTCACTGGTAACCAAAGGATTGATGTCCACCTCTTTAACGTAAGGCGCAATTTTTTGAATCGCACAAAGCGTCTGAACGATGGTTTTTTTATCGGCCTTCATCCCTCTAAAGCCATCAAAAATCTTCGTGGTCTTGATGTCCTGGATAAGGCAGGCCGCTTCCTTAGGGCCAAAAGGAACCACCCGAAAAGAGACATCCTTCAAGGCCTCAACAAAAACCCCGCCTAATCCAAACATAACAACTGACCCGAACTGAGGGTCTTGACTCATCCCAACAATGCATTCTATGCCGCTAACCATCTGAATAAGATTAACCCCATCAATTACCGCATCAGGAGAGGCCTCTGAAACCCGCTGCATCATCTTAGTATATTTAGAGCGCAACTCTTCAGCATCTTTAATGTTCAACTCCACGCCACCCACATCCGTCTTGTGAATAATGTCCTTTGAAGTTATTTTCATGGCTAAAGGATACATGCCTTCGGCTCCTTCAAGGGCTTCTTCTAGGGTGGTCGCAAAGGCCCATCGCGGGGTGGGAACCCCACAAAGCTCCAATACCTCCCTGGCCTCATGCTCCAACAAGGAATCCCTTCCTTCGTCTTTTGCTTTTGCAATTATCTCAATGGCCCTTGACGGTGCGGCTTCCAGCGTAGCTTCTTCCTTTTCTTTGCGACCGATCTTTTTCCACATAAATAATACATTGAGCGCAGATATCGCTTCCTCCACGGAAGAAAAAGAAGGAATGCCGTTCTGATTTAAAAACTGTAAAGCATCCCGGGTGCGCTGCCCACCGACCATAGCCACGACCATAGGTTTTTTCTGCCCGGAATTTTTATAAGATTGGACAATCCCTTGGGCAATTTCATGCGGATTCGTGACGGAAGTCTCGCAATAAAGAACAATAACCGTATCGATCCGGTCCTCTTTTAATGCAATGGATGTAGCTTGACCATATTCTTTCGCATGGCCCTGACCTGTTATGTCGATCGGATTCTTATAGCTACCAAAGTCTGGCATGGTTTCACTAAATTTTTCTTGAAGCCATTCCGGATCATCAATAAGCCCGATTTTATAATCTTCACAAACATCCGTCGTAGAAACTCCTATCCCGCCCCCATTGGTTATGATAAGCGCATTATCACCTTTAGGCAGCGGAAGAGATAAGGCCCTGGCCCAACCAAAAGCCTCAGCAAATGATTGCGCCCTTAAAACCCCTAATTGTTTAAAGGCGGCCTCAAAAATATTATCTGATCCCGAAAGAGATCCTGTGTGTGATGCCGCGGCTTTAGCTCCTCTCTGCGTTCTTCCGACTTTTAAAATAATTACAGGTTTTTTGATGTTGGTTCTCAGAAAATGCGTACCGTCTTTTAACCCCTCCATATAGACCAGGACCACATCGACATTATCATCTTCGTTAAAATATTCAATCAACGCCCTTTCATCAACATCCGCTTTATTTCCCAGACTGCACAGGGCTGCCAATCCGATTTTTTCCATAATCGTCCAGCCCATAAAAGCAATGGCTAAGGCGCCACTTTGAGAAATGAACGCAATTTTTCCCGGCAAGACTTCCTGAGGGCCGAATGTAGCGTTAAGGTCTGTCGGGCCGTATAAAAGGCCCAAGATGTTCGGCCCTAAAAAAGCAATATCATTCTCATCCGCGATCTGCTTAATTTTATCCTCGTCCTTTGTATTCCCGACTTCTCCAAATCCGGAAGTAATGATCGCCACGTTCTTAACGCCTTTACGCGCACAGTCTTCCATGACCGAGATAACATAGGGCGCCGGCACTGTAATAACCGCTAAATCGATCTCTCCGGGAACATCCACCAGCCTTTTATAGGCTTTTCTTCCCAAAATTTCTTCATCCTTAGGATTTATAGGATAGATCCCCCCGGTGTATCCTCCGCCGATAACATTGTTCAGGATCTGATAGCCTATCTTCGCAGAATTATTGGAGGCTCCGACCACGGCAACGCCTTTCGGATGAAAAAAACCGCTTAGGTCTTTGGCCTTTGCTTGATGAGTAGAGCTCGCTTGATCGTAATTTGACGCGTCCTCGCTTGACATTTTCATACCTTTCCTAAATTTTTCAGGGATCTTTCGATCCTGTTGAATTTTTCAAAAAAAACATACCTAAAAATCATACTATGATATTTTATCTTTATAATCAACCATTTATTCTAAATCTGCGTTTAGCTTTTCCGGCTTAACCTTTTTTCTTTTAATTTATGCCCGACAATCACGGCCTGGCCCAAAGAAATACATCCGTCATTCGGCGGGACCAACTGGTGTGTGTAGACAGAAAATCCCTCTTGGGATAATCGCTCGATCATATATTCCGTCAAATATTTATTTTGAAAACATCCGCCACTCAAAACGATCTGTTTTTTTGCAGCTTTACGCGCGACTACGACAGCTATTTCAACCA
>JAGYNW010000108.1 GCA_018399915.1 Candidatus Omnitrophota bacterium | reverse complement strand
AAAGATTTTCTTCAAAGCCGGGTTAGAAAAAATGCGATTAGATTTTTGAGAGAGACCTCTCCCGATAAGATTACTCGCCTTGGAGAAAAAGCCCTTATCCCCGCCTTTCAGCGGGCGACGCAAATGCCTGCCTACGCCGCTTTGTTAAAAGCCAGAAATTTAAATTATCGTAAGATCAAATCTCTTAAGGCCTTTAGCGAGCAGGTCCCTGTTTTTGAGAAAAAAGACATTTTTACAAATTTCAAGTTACCCACTCTTTGTGTGGGTGGCAACTTGACGGCGGTTAAGAATGCCAGCGGAACCTGCGGGCGTTCCGGCCTCTATTCCTTCCGGCTTAACACAGATTACAATCAGGAACTTGTCACCCGGTCCTTTGACATCATGCTGGAATATTTATTCAGGACTGAACAAAAAAAGACATTTGTGATCAATTGTATGCCCATGGGTATCATGATCCCCACCACGCTTCCCTTTATGGAAACCAGCGTCCGGGTGGACACCGCGTTAGCAACCATTCGTAATTTTTCCTACAATTTCGATCAGACCATTATTTTCGGTGAGCCGTATTTTTTAAAAGAACTCATCGAGGAGGGCATTGCGCAAAAGATCGATTTTAAAGCTGCGCGTGTAAACGTGATGTTCACCGAAGACTGGTTTTCTGAAAGTTTTCGTGAATATATGGCGGATTTGATGGGGATCGATTGTTCTGATAATGACACCGGCCTGATCTGCGCGACCATGGGGATCGCGGAGCTGGGATTGAACCTTTTTCACGAAACCCCGGAAACCATCCGCCTCAGACGCAAGGCGCAGTATGACCCGCAGTTGATTCAGAAATTATTTGGGGAGGATTTTAAGGCCTGTCCTATCATTTATCAGTATGACCCGCGAAAGATCTATTTGGAAACCAATGAAGAAAAGGAATTGGTCTTTTCCGCACTTGATAGACACTTTTTATGTCCGTTAATGCGGTATAACAATAAGGATAAGGCCTGCCTGATCTCTTATCCGCGGTTGACCGAAATTTTGAAGAATGAAAGCCTCACAGAACTTGTGCCTGAACTAAAATTGCCTGCCGTGGCAGTGGCCGGCCACAGCGGACGCACTATCAAGGTCAAAGGCCACTTTATTACGCCGGAACAGATCAACCAGGGATTATATGATTATCCGGAGGCCGCCGGTTACACAACCGGATATTTTATGTTGTCTAATATCGATGACAGATTTAAAGAAGGCCGGATAGAAGTGCAATTGAAGAAAACCGTACGAAAGGATTCGCGCGTCAAACGTCTTTTGGCCAAGGCTCTATTGGAACATTGTAATGTGGATTTAAAAGTGGTTGTTTATGATTATTTTGATTTCCCCGCTGACTTTGAATTAAATTATGAAAAAAAGTTTACGTTTTTAAAACCGCAAGCAGGCGCGGACAGATAATATACACGTATTTTAATAGGGTGTATTGTGGTTTAGGATCCCGGAGAGATCGTAATCCGGGTAGCATTCTTCTATGTGCTGCATCTTTTCTGAGGAAAGTTCATTAAGAATCGTCTTTTTTTGTGCATAAAAGTATTCAATATCTTCCAGAGAAAGCTTGACCTTCCCCTCAAATTTTTCCGGTGGTGTTTGTCCGGCAAAAAAAAGTTTGTAGGTATTATTTTTTTCGCTTTTTGAACATTCCTGTTCAACCGTATGTACATTGAGCGCTTTGGCGACCGCCGGGGCGCCGTTGACTTTGTCATAATTTTTAAGCCCGCCTAAGTCTTTAAAAAAAAGAGATTCATAGGTGCCTTTATGTTTGGGATTGATGGCAATACAGATGTAATCCAAATGCAGGAATTCTCGGATGTAGTCAAGCATGCATTTGAACAGGTAAAAGACCAGAAACATCTTTTTGGCATTGAGAAGCATCGAGGCCTCGCCGGCGAACAAAGCAGAGCTGTTAGCCAGCATGGAAACTTCACAGATCTTTTGATCGCGCAGTCTGTCCACCTCTTTTTTGTAAAGCTCGTCCATAGGCACGCCTAAAGGCGAATCCGGGATGATGGTTGCCGTCGTGATGACTTTGTCATCGGCCATGGCCACAAAAGTGGTTGTCTGTGGCAGGAGATTGTGTGTAGAAAAATGCATCTCGGCATCATTGGGATTGATATAACCCTGTTTAAGGTATTCCTTATAGACGATACGGTAAACGCTTTCAAGCTCTTGCCGTGACCGTGCGACCCGGTAAGTAACGTTTTTTAAAAATGTATTGAGATCAGAAAATGGTGATGTCATGATTATATGTTCTTTCCTGGAGCCATGGCGGGCTATTCGGTCCTTAGGTCTCCGTTTTCGTCGATATATTTGTCCATGATGGCTTCGCTGATAAAATCAATGAAGTGGCGTTCAAATTCTTCCTGGATCTTTTCGAATTTAACACCATAACAAAACAATCTGCCGTCTGCTTGACCTTGCGTGGTTTCCCGGTTTTGTTCATTCTGCCAGATTATCGTGCCGGTCACGATCATGGGGATAACTTGGCGGGGCAGTGTAAATTTGAAAGAAAGATTGCTTTTTACTGTAAGGGTTTCATCACTGAGAAAGCTGATTCCTTCTCCCCCGATATTTTCGAGTTTATAGGGGCCCTTCCACGAAGGCGATGTGACCTCCAAAGAAAGGTCTGGGGAGTAAAAGATCTCAAGATCGACATTCAACCGTTCGCAGGCCCGTCGATCCCTTTTTATGATTTCCATGATTTTGTTATAATTATCATTCATGATTTATCTGCCCTGTTGAGCAAAGAGTGTAATTGTTTTTTATTTAGTTATTTTAAATTATGGATGATATCGTCGCTGTTGTCAAGCTTATTTCGGATATCTGGGGGATTTTTTTTATTGATGCCTCCGGAATTTTTCACATCAAGGAATTTCGCCAGAGCCGGGGCATGGTTCAGTTTGGCGTGTGACTTTAATCCTCCGAGCTCTTGAAACAGCAATGAGCGGTAGGCACCCTCATGTTTGGGATTAATGGCGACACAAATATAATCGCAGTCCAGAGTGCCTTTGACATACTGGAAAATGTGCTCGAATAGATGAAAGACAAGTTGCCTCTTTTCGATGTTAGATCCCAAAGACCTGATTTCTGGCAAATTTTCCGTGTCCCCGGCGAGCATGGATACTTCACAGATCTTTTTATTGCGAAGTGTGTCGAGTTCTTCCTTGAACAGCATATCCATGGGAAGCCCGAACTTTGAATCGGGAATGACCGTCGCGGTAGAAATGATCTTTCCATTGTGCGAAGCCAGGAAACTTCTGGATCCCGGAAGCCAGCTGTAAGAAAAAAGGTTTGTGCTCTGATTATCTTTGTCGATGTACCCCTGTTTTAGATAGGATTTATAAACAGTTTCACAGACGCGGGTTTTATCTTCGGTCGATCGTGCGATCTTATAATCAATATCCTTGATCGAATAGCAAAAATTGTGATTGTTTTGTATCATGATAGTATGTTTTCAGGTCTGACCGGTTATGAGCGGTCCGTACCTCCCCTCCCATTTGTAACCATAGCAGACTTTATCTATCGGGAAAACAGTTTTTTGTGATTTTTGGCTTTTAAAAAAAGGCATGGACAGTTATGAATAAATGCTTCTGTCCTTTTACTGTTTAAAAGAATTGGATTTTTTTGGAATATTTCGCAGGATCAAAAGGAATATTTGACCGTGAAGTAAACGAGGTCTTTGTCATTATAGCGGCCAAAGAGAGTTGAGGTATCCCCGCCAAAGACAAACAGCCCCAGCGCGGTATTGACTCCATCAGCAAGATCATAGCTGATCTCGGGATTGATCATCCAGTCCTTCCAGGAAAGGTTATAAGCAAAATCCATATGAGCGGTAACTTTTCCACGCAAGAACGGTTTGGATAGTGACCCGATCAGCGCATGCGTGTCCCGTTTCTGGGCGAATAGGCTTTCATCGCTTAAAATACTTTGTTGTACATATTGGAAATTCATGTACAGATTGCCTGCGGTTGTGTGGTCAACCCCCAGTCCTGTAGCAATGAGGTCCCGTTCTGTATAAGCAAAGTCATCCTTTAAATAGGGTTTGCCGGAAAAAAATCCGATTTCACCGCGCACACCAAAGGCGCCCACAACGGTTTCAAAATCCGCGCCGATCACATTAACGCGGGGATGTTCAGCCACCAGTTCCAGGTCGTTGCCGGAAGGATTGGCACTAACCAGGGCTGTCAATGAGGAGCCGGTCTGGGTGTAGAGGAATCGTTTGACATCATTGCCTTTGACCGACCGTTCACGTAAAGTGGGTGTGTTTTCCAGCAAGGATAGGAAATACAGGCCATAATCCACATCCCGCGCACGGCTCTTGAACCGGATAGCGGCCTGGCCGTTTTTCAGGGAACGGTCTGTCACATCGTCTTTGTCCTGAATAGCAATTTGACTCACCAGGGACTTTGCCGCGCCGGCATAGTTCCCCTGGGCAACCGCTCGTTTGACATGGCCAAAAACAGAAAAGTCGGACTCAAAATAATCGATTTCATCCGTATTGGCAAACGGTAAATAAACCGCTTCCAGTTGCCAGTTATCCGCGAAAAAATCCCCCTCCAGCATGAACGCAGGGATTTTGCGTTCGTTTTTATCATACAGAAAGAATTGGCGCATATCCTGGGCATTGACAATATCCAGGATCACGGTGTCATCCATTTTGCCCCAGGTCAGGGTTTGGCGGCCTATGACAAAACGGTATTTTTGGGTATCAAACTGACCATAAGCCTCCTGAACATTAAATTCCTCGATCGCGTCTGAGGCGCCGCCCCAGGAATCAATGACCCGGGCCTCGCCGTCGATTTTTAGAAAAAGATCCGGAACTTGCTCGAATCGAATACTGTTTTCCAACTTGATCCAGGTATCATAAGCGCCGTTGTCCTCGTAAGGGCCATCAGATTCGGTGTCAAAATACACACGCGAGTAGACCTCACCTTTTTTGTCCCAGTCCACTTTGACCGGAGAGTTCTGCCTGGGGAACAGATCGTCCATGGCATAGGCGCCTGAAACCTGTAAAAGGAAAAAAAGGATAAGGATTTGGGATCTTAGTTTAGGTTTACTTTTATTTGTCATGAGCTTGGTTTAGAGATTTTTTATAGCCATTTTTAAAGATGTTAATCCTCGATTTCTTTTTGAAATTCAAATAGAACATAATATTGCAAAACATCGTCATCGGTAAACCATATGCCATCGGGGCCAGCGCCGATATATTTTTTTTCTTTAGTCTTTGTTCCATCGGGCCCGTAAAAAATCTCTTTCGTTGCGGAAACAACATCATCGTTAGTGAACCAAATTCCATCGGGTCCTTTCCCGTTTTCGTGGACATGGTATTCCATGACCCTGATCATTCGATCTTCTTTATCGTATTCAAAACGATGATATTTTTCAATTTCCTTTTTGACATATTCCACATCTTTGACCAACAAACCGTTTTCATCATAGAAGAATTCAGCGGAACGGATTTCTTTGTCTTTGGTATTATAGCGCACAGTCTTATTTTTTTGGCCTTTTTCATCATAAAAATAAACGACTGTATACATTTTTTTGTTCTCTCCGTCGAATGATATTTCTTTCAGAATTTTGCCATCTTCGGAGTATTCGAAAATTTGATAATTCTGTAGGGGGTCATCCGAGGTTAAGGGAACGGTATCGGCACCGGCTTTTTTGCAGATCCTTTTCAGGACTTTTCCATTTATATCGTGTTTGATCAAAAAATAATGGTAAATCTCATCATCGTAGGTGAACCAACGTTTATCTTCTCCCGCAATATATTTTAGCTCGGTATCTGTTAGAATTTCAGGCCCTTCTTTTTCCATCAAATGGTCAATATCTGTTTTTTTGATTTTCAGCCGGTCTTCTTCTGGTACCTTTATCTGGGAAAAAACACATTGAGGTCTGGACAAAACCGCCAAAGAGAGTAAAAACAAGGCACAAAGAAATATAATTTTATTTTTCATGGGGGCTCCTTGTAAGTCTGATTTATTTATCCGGGCCGCTAAAGGCATCCTGGGTTTTGTCGTTAACAGTTGTCTTGACCACGCGAAAACCGATCACCTGCCTGCTGAGATAGTCGTAACTGCGAAATTGGTTGTGATATACATTCGGATGGATAACGGTATCCATAATAAAAGGCCGGCCCATCCCTTTTCTATGATCTGAGTCCTGCAGAAAGCAACCTCCCCGCAAAGTCCTTGCGGAAGTATATTTGTTAAAAAACGGAAGGTAAAGATAGAGTGACTTTCCGGGGCCCACAGGATCGATAACTTGTGATCCGCCGGCATAGAAGTCATTGTACCAGTCATTACACCATTCTGAAACATTACCGGCCAGGTCACTTATCCCCAGCTTACTGTCCCCTTCAGGGGAATAAGATCCAACCGCCACGGTCTCAACAATTTCCGGTTTTTTGGCTTTGCGTTTGATATTGGCGATTTTGTCAGTAGGTTCATTATTCCCCCAGGGAAAATCGCGATTATCATCATAGGATGCCGCGTATTCCCATTCCGCTTCAGTCGGAAGTCGGTAGCCCTCCTTACCGTAAACCTGACAAGACCAGTCATCAAGATTATACAGCGGCGTCAGCCCTTCTTTTTCGCTTAACATATTGCAATAGAAAGCAGCCCCGTACCAGGTTACCTCGACCACAGGATGATTTTCCTTGCCGGGATGAGCTTTGAACATGCCCTCTTCATAAGTGATTTGAGAGTCCTCA
>JAGYNW010000107.1 GCA_018399915.1 Candidatus Omnitrophota bacterium | reverse complement strand
AATATTTTTAATAATAGGGTCTTTAATTAATTTATCATTAATATAAATATCGGAATCATTGATCTCCACAGTTTCTCCACCAAACGCGATTAACCTTTTGATATAATTTTTTTTCTTATTCTTCGGATAAATAAATACAATGATGTCCCCTCTCTTCATTGACCCGATACCCGGAAATCGTTTTTCTTTGACAAATGGAACTTTCGGTCCATATTCCAATTTATTGACCATTAACCGATCTCCTATCAACAATGTAGGAATCATCGAGCCACTGGGTATTTTAAATGCCTGAATAAAGAAAGCCCTGATAAACATGGCCAAGATAAAGGCGATAATAATAGATTCTGCCCATTCCCGCGTATTAGATTTAATTTTTTTTTCTTTTCCCATCCGTTTATATCCTTAACGCAGCCATAAAAGCCTCTTGGGGGATTTCCACATTCCCAATCTGCTTAAGCCGCTTTTTCCCTTCTTTTTGTTTCTCCCATAATTTTCTTTTCCTGGTGATATCTCCGCCATAACACTTAGCGGTTACATTCTTACCTACCGCCTTTACTTTCGCGCTGGATATAATCCTTCCATCACAAAGAGCTTGAATCTTAACCTCAAACAATTGAGAGGGAATCAAATCTTTTAACTTGGTCACTAAACTTAATCCTTTATTATAGGCATTGTCCTTATGGACTAAACAAGAAAAAGCATCACACTGTTTGCCATTAATGAGAATATCCAGCTTAGAAATCTGAGCGGGCAAAAAACCCTTAAATTTAAAATCAATCGATCCATATCCTTGGGTTAACGACTTAATCATATCATTAAAATCCACAACAACTTCAGCTAGGGGCACATCGAAAAGGATTTTCATCCTGTCTGATACATATTCACTGGAAACAAATATCCCTCTTTTACTCTTAACAAGCTCCATAACCTTGTCCATATAAGAAACGGGGGTCATAATCGTAACCGTTAAATACGGCTCCTCAACTTTTGAAATCTGTGAATTATCAGGCAGATCCGTTGGACATTCGATCGCATAAACTTCCCCTGTCTTTTTCGTGATTCGGAACTGCACATTAGGCGTGGTTAAAATCAAATTAAGATTATATTCTCGCTGCAACCTTTCTTGAACAATATCCATATGTAATAGGCCCAAAAATCCACACCGAAAACCATTACCAAAAGATTGAGAGGTTTCCGGCTCATAGACTAAGCTTGGATCACTCAACCGCAATTTCTCGATGGCTCCCCTTAAAGCCATAAAATCTTTTGTGTTGACCGGATAAACGCCAGAAAAAACCAATGGATTGAGTTGCCGATAGCCTTCTAAAGGTTTCACAACAGGATTGGCTTTGTCTGTAATCGTATCCCCCACTCGCACTAATCTCGGTTCATGAATATTACAAGTAATATATCCCACTTCTCCGGCCGTAAGCTTTTTAACCTTTTTTGCTGCAGGGGTAAATATGCCGATCTCTTCGACATCATATTCTCTGTCCATATGCATCATTTTTATACGCATATCAGGAGAAATAACACCATTGACTATTCTTATATAAATAATAATACCTTTATATATATCATATTTCATATCAAAAATAAGGGCCTCCAGAGGCAAATCATCTTTGCCTTCCGGCGCAGGAATGAACGCAACAATCTTCTCAAGCAAATCTTCAACGCCGGTGCCCTCCTTTGCTGATACCAATTTGATATCTTCTTCATTGAAATTAAGCACCTCCATCAATTCCAATTTCGCGTGGTCGATATCAACATTGGCAATATCAATCTTATTAATAACCGGAAGAATCTCAAGATTATTATCAATAGCAAGATAAAAATTAGCAACCGTCTGTGATTCGACGCCCTGGGAAGCATCGATAACCAATAAAGCGCCTTCACACGCACGCAAGGATTTTTCTACCTCATAACTAAAATCTACATGCCCGGGAGTATCAATCAAATTAAAAAAATACGTTTTCTTATCTTTGGCCTTATACTGAATCCTTACTGCTGAGGCTTTGATCGTAATGCCTCTTTCCCTCTCCAGATCCATATCATCAAGATGCTGATTTTGAAATTTCCGCTCATCAATGGCTCCGGCATGCAACAAAAAGCGATCCGCTAAAGTTGATTTTCCATGGTCAATATGCGCAATGATCGAAAAGTTTCTTATAAGTGTTTTATCCATAATGTTTAAATCTTAATACGCCTTAACATTTCGGCCACCACGGCTTCAATATTTAAGGCCGTCGAATCAATAACAATAGCATCATCTGCTTTCTTTAAGGGTCCGACTTCTCTGGTTAAATCTTTATTATCTCTATCCATAATTTCTTCTTTAAGCTTTTCCTCTGCGACTTCTACTCCCTTGTCCCGCAACTCTTTTATCCTCCTTCGAGCTCTTTCTTCAACCGTGGCATCAAGGTAAAACTTAAAAGGGGCTAAAGGGAAGACTACGGTGCCTGTATCTCTGCCCTCAGCAACGACATCCTGCTTGCCGCCTATCTGTCTTTGCCATTCTACAAGAATCTCTCTGACGGCGGCCTCTCTTGCAACATAAAAAGTGTTATTGGTTACTTCTGTTGTCCGAATTTCCTCACTAACGTCTTTACCGTCCAGCATTACGATTAATTGACCGTCCTTATTGATAAAGTCAACCTTGGTTACCTTTGCCAAACCGACTAAAGCTTCGGGATCCTCCAGGTTAATTCCTTCTCGCATCGCTTTATAGGTTAATGCCCGATACATAGCCCCTGTATCCAGAAAAGCGAATTGCAGCTTTTGGGCTAATAACCTCGCGATCGTACTCTTCCCCGCTCCAGCAGGACCATCAATAGTGATTATCTTCATAGTCTACCTTTCCAGGAAATTAATTTATCTATTCCCTCCACATAAAATAAACTCTGATGATACCTTCGATCAAAGTTTATCTCTTTTTTCTTTGGCTTTTGTAAAATGATTTGTGAGGGTTTTTTGATCTCGGTCAATGATAGCTTTCCTAAAAATCCCAAGTTCTTCGACGAATTCATCTAAAGACTTGACTACCTTTTTCGGATTTGCCATAAATATATCCGTCCACATTTGTGGTGTTGATGATGCGATGCGAGTCGTATCCTTTAATCCCTGAGAACCAAACTCAAGCAACTCATCCGGCATCGTTCCCATAAGTCCATATGCTAGAAGATGCGGCAGATGGCTCACATAGGCTAAAGCCATATCATGCTTTTCCGCAGATAAAAAAGTTACCTTAGCTCCTATCTTAGTCCACAGATATTTGACTTTTTCTTTAGCCACCTGATTAGTTGCTTCTGTCGGCGTCATAATGCATTGAGATCCTTTAAAAAGATCGGGGTCAGCAAACATCGCCCCTTTTTTCTCTGAACCGGCTAAGGGGTGAGACCCAACGAAAAAGCCGAAGGAAGGCAATACTTTTTCAGCCTCCTCAACGATCTTGCCCTTTATACTACCAACATCGGTCACAATACAACCCCTTTTCAGGTACCCTTTGATATTGGGTAATAATTGAATTATCGTATTGACGGGAGTCGCCAGGACAACCAAATCCGAACCACGGATAGCTTTTTCTGTATCCGTAAGCCCAACGTCAATGGCTTTATTTTTTAACGCTTGTGTTAAGGAGGATTGACGATAAGACAAACCAACGACCTGCTTTGTAAGTTTATATTTCTTCAGAGCCAAACCTAATGACCCTCCAATTAAACCTACCCCAACGATTGTTACCTTTTTAAAAATATTTGACCTAATAATCATAGTAATATCACATCTCTCTAGAGACGACTTCCGCGACTCGGTTTAAATCATCCATTAATTTCGCAAATTTAACAGGTAATAATGATTGTGGCCCATCAGAAAACGCATTTTCCGGTTCATTGTGAACCTCTATCATAAGTCCATCACAGCCGGCCGCCACTGCAGCTTTGGCTGCTTTTGATACCCATTTCCATTGCCCTGTCCCATGACTTGGATCGACAACCACGGGAAGATGAGATACCTCTTTTGCAACAATTAAAGCGTTTATGTCCAATGTATTTCGCGTCATTGTTTCAAAAGTTCTTATCCCTCTTTCACATAATATTACAGAAAAATTCCCATTTGATAAAATATACTCAGCTGACATTAACCATTCCTTTATCGTCGCGCTCATTCCGCGTTTTAGCATTACAGGCTTTTTCATCTTTCCAATTTCTTTGAGCAAAGAAAAATTCTGCATATTGCGAGCGCCTATCTGTAATATGTCGACATATTTACTAACTAAATCCAGATCCTTATAATCCATAACTTCTGATATCGTCGTCAATCCAAATTCTTTTCCCACTTCGGATAGATACTTCAACCCTTCTTCTTCCAATCCTTGAAAATCGTAAGGAGATGTTCTTGGCTTAAAAGCTCCTCCTCTTAAGATCGTCGCGCCTGCTTTTTTAACCTCAGCAGCAATTTTACGCAACCCTTCATAAGATTCTATTGAGCATGGACCAGCCATAACCATAATTTTCTTGCCCCCGAAGGAAACACCCTCCTTTATAGACACGACTGAACTTTGTCTCTGAAATTCCCTGGAAACTAATTTGTACGGAGCCAAGACCGGAATGACCGTCTCAACTCCTGGAAATATTTCAAGCGGAGTCTTTCGGACAACATCTTCCGGTCCGATAAAACCAATAATCGTTCTTTCCTCGCCCTTGGAAATATGCGCCTTTAATCCTAATTCTTTCGCTTTATCAACAATATGATCTATCTGTTGCTGACTTGCATCGGCTCTAAGTACAACAATCATAAAACCCCCTCCAATGCGTTTAAAAACTTCTGATTCTCTTCTTTTTGTCCAATGCTAATACGAATGCAGGTATGCCAACCGCAAAAATTCATATTGCGGACAATAATTCCTTTTTGCATCAGTCTGTCTGTTACTTTAGCCGCATCTTTTTTCAAATCAATTAAAATAAAATTTGTACAGCTTTCTTTATGGTCCAGGCCTAATTCATTCAATTTCTTCTGAATAATTGTCTTTTGAGCATTCATTTCCTTGGCAATCTTGCGATAATAGGGCTGATCACTAAGCGCGGCGACAGCAGCAGCTTGAGCCAAAGAATTTACATTAAATGGGTCTCTGGCCCTATTCAGCAAATCAATAATTTCTTTGTGTCCTATTCCATAGCCGATGCGTAAACCGGCCAACCCATACATCTTAGAAAACGTGCGGCTCACAATAATGTTTTTATGCTTCTTAAGGAGCCCAACCGAATCCACATAATCCTTGGAATTAACAAATTCATAATAAGCTTCGTCAATAAAAACCAAAACATTCTTAGGAACCTTCTTCAAAAAATCTTCCAACTGTTTTTGAGTAAAAAATTTTCCGGAAGGATTATCAGGATTTCCCAAGAAAATAATCTTGGTTCTAACGGTAATCGCCTTTGCCATGGCATTAAGATCATAGCTTAAATCTTTTTTTAATGGGACCGCTTTAATAAATGCTCCTGAAATATTTGAAAAAATATCATACATAAGGAAGGAAGGCTTTGCCAGAACAACCTCCTCCTTATCACTTAAAAACACCTTTGTGGCCAAAGAAATAATCTCATCGGAGCCGTTTCCAAAAATCAAAAAATCTTTACTCACTTTCAGCCGATTGGCCAGTTTATTTCTCAAATAAAAACACCCACTATCAGGATATCGATTGATATTCACAGAAGCATTGCGTATAGCTTTAATCACCTTTGGGGAGGGGCTATAAGGATTTTCATTCGAAGCAAGCTTGATTACCTTGCGTATTCCCATTTCTCTTTTCACCTCTTCTATGGGTTTACCGGGCACATAGGGCTTGACTTTAAGGATAGATTTTTTAGCAACACATTTCATTCGACTATTGGATAAGATCCTACGATTTTTAAAAACTTACACATGTCTTCCAGTTGTCCAAGAGCTTTTTGAACATTCGTATCCAAGCGATGCCCTTCAAAATCAACAAAAAAGTAATAATCCCATGCCTTTTTTTTAGAAGGTCGTGATTCGATCTTGGTTAGATTGATTTTATTCTTTTTAAATGGGACTAACATATCATGTAATGCCCCGACCTTATCTTTAATAGAGAATAAAATTGAAGTCCTGTCTTTTCCTGTAGGAGGCACATCTTGATTCCCGATCACAAAAAAGCGCGTCGTGTTGTGTTCTATATCTTGAATATTTTTCTTAAGAATCTTAATATTATAGACCTGTGCCGCCAAACTAGAAGCAATCGCCGCGGATTTCTTATCTTTAGATGCCATTTGCGCCGCTTGGGTCGTTGACGGCACTAATATCTCCGATGCACCCGGCAAATTATTAGCTAGCCAATTGCGGCATTGACCCAAAGCATTAGGATTAGAATATATATGCTTTATGTCATTCATCCTGGCATTAGAAAGAAGATTATGAGATATTTTAAGCAAAACTTGAGAGCATATTTTTAAATCCGAATCAACCAGAAGATCAAAGGTATGTGTGACAGCTCCCTCTATAGAATTCTCAACAGGCACGACACCATAACCACATTCTTCTTTTTCCACTTTGCGAAAAACTTCCCAAATACTACTACAAGGAGTGTAACTCACACTATCGCCAAATCTTTCTTTGGCTGCCATGAGGGTAAAGGAGCCTTCCGTGCCAAAATAGGCCACGGAAGGGAAATGCTCTAATTCAAGCGAGCTTGACATAATTTCCCGATAAATGGCTCGCAAAGCATCCTCTGAAATAGGCCCTTTGTTTAAAGCGCGCAATCGTTTCAGGATCTCTTTTTCTCTTTCTGGAGAATAAACATTT
>JAGYNW010000106.1 GCA_018399915.1 Candidatus Omnitrophota bacterium | reverse complement strand
AGCTGAGAAACAAGCTGATCGATTTGATAAAATATTGGAAACATGGGAGCGTCAGCAAAAACAATATCAGAAATATTTAGATTCTTTAACAAAATAAGGCCCCATAACAAGTGGATAGAGACGGACGGTGCTTCGCACCGCCGCTCAACTTTCGTGTTAGCAGAATTTATGAATTTCAGTTTCTTCAAATCAAGATGGTCACCCTTTCAAGTAGAATTGTTTTGCGGAAGCTATGGGACCGCTAAAATATTGATGTCCAATGTCCCATGCGAACGAAACGAAAAGAATGGGAAAATCAGGTACCAGGCTGATTGGGGGAATCAGTTCAATCTATGGTTCTCTCAATATTGTAGCCAAAACGGAAATGATGCGAATCGCATTTACGGTAATTCTCCATTACATCTACAGATTGAAATTTCAGGCTATCCAACAGTAATAGCCAAAGTCGAATATTCGAAGCGAGTTAGCTTCGATGAAATGTATTCTGACACATTGGATGCTATGATTGAGGCGCTCGGCAACACTGCTAACCAGTCGATGGAGGACAACGATTTAGGCTCCGCCTAAATCGTGCCTCATCTCTACGTTAGATGTAAAATAAAAAGCAAAGATTGACAATCGTACGTTTTATGGTACGCTTTAATTAAGCGGAGGGGATAAACATGAGAACATTAACAGTCAGTCAAGCTAGAGTTCAGTTGTATAAACTTTTGGATAAGACAGCCGAGTCGCACGAACCTATTCAAATAACAGGAAAACGTAACAATGCTGTTCTTATTTCAGAAGATGATTGGCGCTCAATAAAAGAAACGCTGTATCTTCTTTCTATCCCCAAAATGAGAGAGTCTATTAGAAAAGGATTAAAAACACCTCTTGAAGATTGCTCTCAGGAGTTGAATTGGTGAGCTGGGAATTATTTTATACAAAGCAAGCGCAAAAAGATGCAAAGAAAATATCATCAGCAGGGCTTCGTTCCAAAGTTGAGGATTTGTTCGCAATTTTTAAAAAAAATCCTTTTCAAAAATACCCGCCTTATGAAAAGTTAGTTGGAGATTTAGATGGCGCTTATTCCCGTAGAATTAATATTCAATATCGAATTGTTTACCAAGTTTTAAAGAAAGAAAAGGCGGTTAAGGTTTTAAGAATGTGGACTCATTATGAGTAATATTATAAACATCTAACAAGTAGGACTCTGGGGTCAGGGCTCCGACGCTATTATTTGATCATGTTCAATTTTGCATTATATATCACTTTTTTTCTGTTGCTGGCTAATCCATCTTTTGCTTCCGACTTGGAATGTAATTTGGATTTTGCTGAGTGCGAATCAAAGGCATGGAAACGACCGATCAAAAACCCTTGCGATAAGGCGCGAAGGTGTTCCGCCTTAGCTCTTTGCAATCTCAATTACTGTGTTTGCCGACGGGCCGGTTCCAGCCATTTAGGCGGAGGGTCGCACGAAGTGGACCCTGCGGCATTGTTTGAAGCGCGCAGTATGTGCGGTTTGACGCATGGCCGCTTCGGGAAATGCGATGACCTTGCCATGGAATGCGCCGATTATATGGAAGAAAAATATCACGCGTCTAAGCCAAACCAGCAGGAAAACCCAAATACCCATAACGCAGAACCCAAACCTAAGCCCAAGCCAAAGCCAAAGCCCGATAATCAAAACCAACCACATGATCCAAAAGATGTTGGGTGCAATCCCGATTTTGACCCCAGAAACACGACAGGCCCATATGACCAGCCTTGTTTATGATAATATAGGTTTAGGGCGCTGCGCCCTATTTATTTACAAAATCATTTTCAAGCGTATAATAATCATCAATAAACAACGACAAACCTTTTAAAAAATTCATTAAAAAACCATGAGAATATTAATTATTTTATTAGTGCTGGCGGTCTTTGTGAGTGGGTGCGCGAGGCATCGCAGACCGGTCCGGCGAAGACCGACCACTGTCATTCATAAAACCGTGATCCGCTGATGTTAATGTTGTATCCGCGGCACAGTTGACGATACAGAAGCGATCCTGATATTAACAGAGGATTAGGGCGCTGGAGGATTAGGGCGCTGCGCCCTATTTTGCGATTTCGGCCTAACAAGGAGGAATATTATGGAAATGGTCAGGTGGGATGATTCCTTGAGCGTGCAGATCGAGGAAATTGATGAACAGCACAAACAATTGCTTGGTCTGATGAACGATCTTTTTGATGCGATGAAAAAAGGGGAAGGACGATCCGTGCTGGAAAAAACGCTGGATGGGTTGCTGGAATACACGGAATATCATTTTTCCGCGGAAGAAAAGTATATGCGCGAATTTGATTATGATGAATACGAGCAGCATAAAAACGAGCATGACGCGTTAAGAGAAGAAGTCCTTCATTATAGAAATCAACTTACCTCGGATCGGGTGACACTGGATCTTCTGGGATTTTTGTGGAACTGGATCCAGACGCATGTCAAGCAGACGGATAAAAGATATGCCCCGTTTTTTCAGGAAAAAGGGCTGAAATAAATATATATTAGGGCGCTGCGCCCTAATTAGCCTAAACGAGAGGAGTCAACTCATGAAAAGATTTGCAGGTATTTTCATTATGACGCACTTTTTAATACTCATAAGCGGCTGCACCGGTACTGGCAGTGTTACCCATGGCGGCGCCTTTCAGGGGATGGTTTCTTCCTTCTCCAGAGACAGCTTTCATGCATGTGTAAAGGATTATATGAGTACACACCATGCCGGAGATATTCACTCTAATATATATTGTGGAACAGATGAAGGAAATCCTGTTATTCCTATACGCAAGGCATTGGAACACTGTGGACAAGAGTTAAGTCCTTCAGAAAAACATCAATTTGTTAAAGATTCTTTTGACGCATACGCATCATCTTGTCGATGGATAGATTCTCTGCCAGCACCACCGCCTAAAGTTTTCGAAAAGTAAGGGCAGGAAAATAGAGAATTAGGGCGCTGCGCCCTAAAGGGATATTATGCTTACGCACCTATTTAAATTGCCGGAAAAAAAGACCACTGTCAGCAAAGAAGTGGTCGCCGGGATAACCACGTTTCTGGCCATGGCCTACATTGTGTTTGTTAACGCCAATATCCTGGCGGTGACAGGCATGGATAAGACAGCTCTGATCGCGGTTACCTGTTTGGTGAGCGCGGTTGCCTGTATCCTGACCGGGTGGTTGACCAACGCGCCTATTGCTATGGCGCCGGGTATGGGCCTTAACGCGTTTTTTGCCTATTCCCTTGTGCTCGGGCAGGGGGTTTCCTGGCAAACCGCCTTGGGCATTGTTTTTCTCTCCGGCCTGTTTTTCTTTATCCTTACATTTTTCGGGGTGCGGCAGAAGATCGCCGAAGCCATCCCGCCATCCCTTATCGCGGCGATGTCCGTCGGGATCGGTTTGTTTATCACATTTATCGGATTGGTCAACCTGGGTGTTGTTGTTGCCAACGAGGCGACCCTGGTCTCGGCCGGCCCGCTTTCGGCCAGCACCTGGATCGGGTTTGCCGGGTTTCTGGTTATGCTGGTCATGGAGGTCAAGCGCAAAAAAGGCGCGTTCATCGTGGGGATTGCCACGGCCACCATCCTTGCGGTTTTGGCTGATAAGGTCGCGTTGCCAAAGCAATGGATCTCTTTTCAGTGGGATGTGACCCCGGTTTTTTTCAAGCTTGATATTACCGGCGCTTTAAAATGGAGCCTGGCCGGGCCGATGTTCGCGCTGTTTTTCATGGATTTTTTTGACAGCCTGGGTTCGTTGGTAGCCTGTTGCCATCAGGCGGAAATGACTGATGAAAAAGGCCAGATCAAAGGCCTGGGCAGGCTTTTGCGCGTCGATGCATTGGCCACCATGTTGGGCGCTTTAGCCGGAACATCGACCACGACAACCTATGTCGAATCCGCAGCCGGGATTGCGGAAGGCGGCCGCAGCGGGCTTACCGCGATGGTGACCGGATTCTGTTTTATCCTCAGTTTGTTTTTTATTCCGCTGATAGAGATCGTTCCGGTATACGCCACGGCGCCGGCGCTTATTCTCGTCGGATTTTTTATGATGAAGTCCATCCGCAAGATTGATTTTACAGTTCTGGAGGAAGGCTTCCCAGCTTTTGTGATCATGGTCATGATCGCGTTGAGTTACAGCATCAGTACGGGGCTGGCCTTCGGGTTTATCTCTTATGTGCTGATAAAGGTCATTTTACTGAAATTTGCCGATATCAAACCGGCCATGTGGGTGATCGCGCTTTTGTCCGCGCTCCATTTTGTGGTCTAATAAGTTTAGGTAAGGGTTTGTGCCGGATAATTTAGGGGGATTCATCTTATCTCTTTGAAAGAGTTTTTAATCTCATTTTCTTACAACGTCGACAAATCAGAATTATTCATATAGAACACCTAGTATGACGTTTGCCCTGCTTTTATCCTATAATCCAATTGCTTTTTATGTTATACTCATTATTGAGAATAATCATTCTCAAGATTGAGAAAGGCCTGCAATGCTTAATATATTAGGAAATTCCAAAATTCGAAAAAATATTTGCCTCCTGTTTATTTATAATCAGGAAAAAGAATTTTATGTAAATGAAATTGCCCGGATCCTGCATGTTTCAGCTGGAACAACGCAACGAGAACTTAAAAAACTTTTTGCAAATGATTTTCTGCAATTGAAGAAAAAAGGGAACCTTGTTTTATACACATTAAACAAAAAAAATCCGATTCTGCCTGAACTAGAGGCCATCATACATAAAACCATTGGCATCAGTACCCTGATTCAAAATGCTTTAAAAAACATGCCTGAAATCGATTTTGCATTTCTTTTCGGCTCTTATGTAAAAGGGGGATTTAAAGGAAAATCAGACATTGATTTGTACATTATAGGCGAAAGTGACGATCAAGCTTTAAGTGAAGCACTTGAAGGCGTTGAGCAGATCATTTTGCATGACATTAATTATCACAGGGCAACCAAAAAAGAATTTAGAGATAAACAAAATAAAGGCGGCTTTATTAAAGAAATCCTTAATCAGCATCAACTAATTATCGGAGATGAGCAAAAATTTAAACAATTTATTGAAGGAGTTTATTAAACTCGGAAAACTGCGTGAGCAGAAGGTAGATAAATCAATAATAAACGGGCTTTTACACTCGGCTAAACAAAATTTTCTGGCAGCACAAAACCACTTTTCAGGTTGCTGGTTTATTCCTTGGAAAAGAATTTAACAACTTGATCAAACGCATCGACAGATATAGGCGACGCCGCAATGAAAGCATTTATCATCCCATTGATTTTATTTCAGCCAGTGAAGCCAAAGCGATTAATCAAAGTGCCCAAGAGTATCACGATCTTGTCTCAATATATTTAAAACAAATTGATCCACAGTTGGAATTATTTAAATGGAATGATTAACAATCAAACCAGGCTGTCTATCGTCTATGGGATTTAATACGGTTTTTTTCTGCTGTTTTTTTGAATAGGTTAAAAAATTAATGCTATCGCTCTTGAAATTTACTGGGAAGGAACAGGAAGGCTGCGAAATCTGTAAAATATAGTGTTTATACTGCGGTTGGAATCATTATATTTTTTTGTTACCTGATTTGGCTATAAAGATGACGGCTTTTCATGGGGAAAAGCGAGTATGCCAAGAAAATTTTTAATTATCGGGCAGGGGCTGGCCGGGAGTTTTTTGGCCTGGAATCTGCTTCAGCGGGGGATGCCGGTTACCATTGTGGATGACACGCATTCAGACTGTTCCTCCTTCGCGGCGGCCGGTATGATCAATCCGATTACCGGCAAACGCCTTGTATTATCCCCCCGGTGTGAACGCCTGCTTCCGTTCGCCAAATCTGTCTATGAGGAACTGGAACAGCAATTCCATCAAACATTTTTCGAGCCTAAAGATATCATCCGGCTTTTCCGTGATGCCAAAGAGCTGAACGCCTGGGAAAGCAAGCGCGCCATCACGCATCTGAAGGAATATTATGGGGACAGGCTCCCGCCGGGAAATTACGGCGCCGTCCTTAATGATGCCTTAGGCAGCTTTTTGATCCGGCAAGGCGGGTATTGCCGCACAGGCGAATTGATGCAATGTTTTACGGATCATTTCCGTTCGCGGGAGTGTTTATGGAACGAGCGGTTTGATCATAAGGAGCTGCAAGTTTATGATGACCATGTAATGTGGCGCGGTCAAGGCTTTGATAAGGTGATCTTTGCTGAGGGGTACCAGGCGCAGAATAATCCGTATTTTAACTGGCTGCCTTTCAATTTTGCCAAAGGAGAGATCTTGACCTTGCGTGCCCGGACAGGACTGCTGCCGGATGCCGTGATCAGTTGCGGAAAATGGTGTATTCCGATTGCGCCCGGCACCTACACGGTCGGCTCCACCTATGGATGGGACAGATTTGATTGCACTGTAACCGATGCCGGAAAACAGGCCATCCTTTCCGACCTGGGAAGGTTTATCCCGGGGCCTTTTACTGTGACCGGGCATAATGCCGGCGTGCGACCGATCGTGAAAGATTTAAAGCCTGTCTTAGGCCTTCATCCCCGCCACCCTGCGGTAGCTATCTTTAACGGGCTTGCCTCCAAAGGTCTTCTTTGGGGCCCCTTTTATGCCAGGCAAATGACAGAATTTCTGCTGGACGCACAGCCGCTTGAGCCCGAGGTCACCGTCGACCGGTTTGCGGCCAAACATTTCCAATAAGTAGGGACACTTACAATTTTTTTCTGATCACTGATCACTCATGACTCATCACTGAATTTAAAAAGGCGTGACTGTCCGTGTTATTAAAAAATGCTGTTTGAGACGGGAAAGATTCTAGAAAATAAAAGATGTGGAAATTTTGGGAAGAATTAATAAATTTGAAAGAAAAGAATTAGGCGGAAATTTAAAAAATTTGCCAAATCGACGATAAATCGCCTTCTAAACCG
>JAGYNW010000105.1 GCA_018399915.1 Candidatus Omnitrophota bacterium | reverse complement strand
GAAAGGGAAATTATAATATATTATAATTAAAAGAGTTAGGAGCTTTAGAAAATTTCTTAAAATAGTTCTTTGATTATTCCGTGATTAATTTTAAAAACCGCCTTTTCCCAACTTTTAAAATGCCCGCCCGTAAAACCCAATCTTCCCTTGTTATTTTTTCCCCATCAATGGAAAGCGAATTTTGCTTCAGCAAACGCCTTGCTTCATTTTTGGAACCCACTATGCCTGCGCTTAAAAGAACATCAAAAAGAGTCCCTGTCGCAGTAGCTTTTAACTTATATGATGGGATCTCCTCGGGAACTCGGCCTTTACTAAAAACCGACTCAAATTCTCGCTTTACTTTTTCTGCTACCTGCTGATCATAAAATTGCGTTACGATCTCCTGCCCTAATAACATTTTAGATTCTTTAGGATGAAGTTTTTTCAAATTCTCCAAGTCAAGATCAGTTAAACATTCGCAATATTTCAACATCAAGTCATCACTAATAGACATCACCTTTCCAAAAATATCTTTAGGCGATTCATTAATGCCGATGTAATTGCCTAATGACTTGCTCATCTTATTAACCCCATCAGTGCCCTCTAGCAATGGCGTCATAATAACGACTTGTGGCTGTTGCCCATAACTTTCCTGCAACTGACGCGCCATAAGCAAATTAAATTTTTGATCCGTCCCGCCTAATTCAATATCCGCTTTCAACTGAATCGAATCATACCCTTGCAACAAAGGATATATGAATTCCAAGATACTGATCTCCATCGCGTTTTCAAATCTTTTTTTGAAATCGGCCCTAGCCAACATCTGTGCAACGGTTGTATGCGCTGTTAAAGCCAACAGCTCCTGCGAAGACAATTTATCCAGCCAATGGCTGTTGAATACGACTTTTGTTTTTTTCTGATCGAGCACGCGGTAAACCTGACGCTCATACGTTTTGGCATTTTCATCAACCTGAGACCTTTCTAATTTCGGACGTTTTTGGTCTCTGCCCGTGGGATCACCTATTCTTCCGGTAAAATCTCCGATAAGAAAGAGTACCGTGTGCCCAAGGTCCTGAAATTGCCTTAATTTTCGAAGAAGGACAACATGGCCTAAATGAATATCAGGAGCGGTGGGATCAAAACCCGCCTTGACTAACAAAGGCCGTCCTTTGGATTCACTATCGGCTAGCTTCTTCCTTAAGCCCTCGATATTTATAACGTCGACCGTCCCGCGAGAAATCAATTTTATTTTTTCATCTAGGTTCATCTTTGAAAAATTTTGAAGGAATCTAAAAAGATAATCCGAAATCAAACAACGTTGCTTCTTAGGATACACCTGAAGTTTGATTTCGGATTATTATGATTAAAGTTTAGCGCTTACGCCAATTTTCATCTGCTCGACATCGACCTTAATAATCTTAACTTTTAATTTATCTCCTGGTTTAAGAGCCGCTGCTTGCTCTTTATCTATTTCCGATGAGTAAACCAAAGCTTCGATGTCATCTCCCAACTTGACAAAAACACCAAAATTCGAATTTAAAACAACCTCTGTATCCAACTCCGTCCCTACTGGATACTGCTCAGCAATCTTAGGCCACGGATTTTCCATTAATTGTTTTAATCCTAAATTAATTTTTCGATTTTCCTGATCAACCGCTAAGACGAGAACTTCTACGTCTTGGCCTTTTTCCAAAACATCTTGAGGATGGTTAATCTTTTTGGTCCAAGACATATCAGAGATATGAATCATCCCTTCTAAACCCGAATCCAATTCAACGAAAGCCCCATAGTCAGTAAATCCACGGATTTTTCCTTTCACATTCGTGTTTACCTCATAATTCTTACCCGCATCCAGCCAGGGATTATCTTCCAGTTGTTTCATGCTCAAAGATATACGCTTGGAATCTTTATCAACATTAATAATCTGAACCTCAATCTCATCCCCGACTTTAAACATTTCCTGGGGATTGACCAGTTTTTTCTGCCAAGTTATCTCTGAGGAATGAAGCAATCCTTCAATGCCTTTTTCGATCTCAACAAAAACACCATAAGGCATAACATTAACAACTTTTCCCTTTGTTTTGGTGCCTGTCGGATACTTTTCATAGATATCGGTCCAAGGATTGTCCACGATCTGCTTAAGGCCCAAAGACACTTTAGAATCTTCCTGATTGTAATCCAGGATTAAAACTTCGATCTTATCTCCGACCTTAACAACTTCCGAAGGATGGTTAATCCGGGTCCAGCTCATATCCGTAATATGCAGAAGCCCGTCAACTCCTCCCAAATCAATAAAAGCGCCGAAATCGGTGATGCCCTTAACAACACCTTCCCTCTTCTGACCTTTTTCCAATTCGCTCCAAAGTTGGTCACGAACAATCTCTCTCTCTTTTTGAACCACTTCTCGCCTGGAAAGGATAAGATTGCGTCTCAACTTATTAAGTTTCGCAACCTGAAACTTGAATTTCTTTGATAGAATCTCATCAGAAGAAACGCCTCGAAAAGCGGACAAAGACATCGGCAAAAAGGCTTCGATACCGTCAACATTGACGATAAACCCTCCTTTGACCTGTGTCAGGACTCGTCCTTCGACATAATCCCCTTCGCTTATCGTATCCCCTAACTTCATCCAGCCTTTAAGTTTTTCAGCCTTCGAATGGGAAAGGATCAGATGCCCTTCTTCATCCTCAATCGATTCGATCAAGACTTCCACTTCGGACCCTACATCAAAATCTTGAATATTAATGAATTCTTCCATGGGGACAAACGCTTCGGACTTGAAACCGATATCAACCACAGCCTCCTTATCATTAACTGAAACTACTTTGCCACGCACAATTTCGCCTTCCTTTATATCTTTGAAGGTTTCATTATACATCGCTTCCATCATTGCATATCTCTCTTGATCCATATACTTAATACCTCTTTCCTTTTTTATTTATTTTCTATATCCGATCTTTGTTGCCTTTTCAGATGTTGCGCCGCCAGCACCTTAAAGCAAAGGCATTTTCCAAGGCTGCTTTACATGCTGAAATAGGTAAAATCTGATATATAAAACACCCAATTATCGCAGAATATTATTATTTGTCAATAAAAAATCTTTTGGGAAGGGACCTGGAGAAGAGAAAAATTTAAACCAAGACCATTTTTAAGCTGATAAAGAATAAATCTTTTTCATAATCTGCTGAGCTATTTGAGAATAATCTTCTTTTTTTTGAAAAAATAAGGGTTCGCCATAGGTAACCGTTACTAAATGCCTTTTTAACCGCTTGGAGCCCGGAGCTAAAACCTTATCCGTGCCCTGAACAAAAACCGGAATTACCGGCAACCGGCTTCTCACCGCCAGCATGCCAACGCCTGATTGGACTTCCTGCTTCTTTGCCTTTGCGGCTCGGGTTCCCTCCGGGAAGATCAAAATAGGACAACCAGCTTTCAGACGTTTAAATATCTCTTTAATCGCCCTTATATCAGAAGTGTTACGCCTTATCGGAAAAGCGCCCAAATGCTTAAGAATAAAACCCAAAAAAAATTTCTGGAAAAGCTGTTCTTTGGCAACAAATCCCATTTTTCGAGGACAGCTCACCGGCAGTACCATAGGGTCTAGATAACTCCTGTGATTACTTGCAAGAATAAACGGGCCTTCTTTGGGAATATTTTCTTTGCCCCTAACCTGCATCGGAAAAATGATCCGGAAACAAAAAGCGACAAAAAACCTTATTGTCCAGTAAACCATGTCTCCTCTTTTTTTCTGTTAAACTCTTAGGCTAAAACAAATCCTTACTTATTTCTTTTCAGGAAATTTTTTCCAAAATGGATCAGTTCTTGTGCCTTTTTTTTCGATTTTGACTCAGAATAAGCGCGAACTAAAGGCTCTGTCCCGGAAGGCCGCAACATCAACCAACTCTCATCCTCACAAGTCAGACGGACTCCATCATAATCCATCTTTTCGACAACTTTTTTTCCTAATAATGTCTTTAAATCCCCGAATTTGTTCATAACCGCTTTGTTCGCTTTGACCGAAACATAAGAACGTTCATAATAATATCTTCCGAATTCTTTTTCTACCTCATCAAGGATTTGTTTTATATTCTTTTTTTCATAAGCCATCATTTCAACCAATAAAAGCCCTGCCAAGGTCCCATCCCTTTCGGGGATATAATCCTGAACCCCCATCCCTCCGGCTTCTTCTCCACCGGCAACAATACGCTTGGTAATCATAAGGTCAGAAATATATTTAAAACCTACAGGCGTTTCAAACAGCTCCATATCATATTTTTTGCAAATATGATCCATGATCTTGGAACCACACGTTGTCTTGACCGCTCCCCCTGTTCTCTTTTTATTCTTTACCAAATGCACCGTTAAAAGAGCCAGGATCCTTTGCGGATTGATATATTCTCCACCCGGAGCAACAGCTGCAATCCGGTCCCCATCACCATCTAAAATAAGACCTAAATCAAATTTCTCCCGTTTCATCCGGCTTAAGATCCCTTGAACATATTCTTCTACCGGCTCAGGTTTGAGGCCATCAAAAGAAGGATTGATGTCCTCCCGCATAAGATCCACCTGAAGATTGGCCTTCCCGACGACCTCGGCCATTAATGTGCCACCACTCCCATGCATGACATCCGTCAGGATTCTGAACTTTGATTTACGAACCTTAGCCATATCCAAATATTCGCGCATAAACTTAATATAGGCAGAGTCATAATTGTGCATTTTAATCTTTTTCGACTTTAATGCCTCTTCCAAATCCATAATTTTTACAGGCTTTAACCCCAAATAGCCCTCGACCTTATTGGTTATATCCAAACCTGCCCCGCCGCCTAAGCTGGTTTTGATCTTTATGCCGTTGAACTGCGGGGGATTGTGGCTTGCCGTAATCATAATACCCGCGTTACACTTTCTTTCGATAACGCCATAGCTTAAAGAGGGTGTCGGGATAGGCCTGTCAGAAAGGAAAACATCAATATTGTTTCTGGCTAACACGCGACTAAAATGCGCTGCATATTCCTTGGATAAAAACCTGGTATCGTAGCCTACCGCAATACTTTTTCGCTTGCCTTTTACGGCTTTAATATCCTTCTTAACCCACTCGCTAACCGCCTGCGCTACTACAGCGACATTATCAAAGGTAAAATTATCAGATATGACGCCTCTCCATCCATCCGTTCCAAACTTTATCTCATTTCGGGCCTTATTTACCATATTAACTCCTCTCACTGACTGCAATGCCTGCTAGTGTTTTTTTGATATAATTTATTTTTCTTAATATAATTATCCACTTCTGCCGGGATATAGAACTGAACCTCTTTATTCGCTGCGATACGCCTGCGCATCTTTTGCGAAGAAATATCCATAATCGGCATTTTTATTATACGAATTTTTTGAATTTTGTCCCTGATTTCTTTAGATAAATTTGCCTCTTTCGCAGCACGTGCAAATTCCTCTCCCAACCCTTCTTCACTCTTACTCCGCCTCACTGCAACAAAAGTGGCCAGATCAAGAATTTTCGTAACATTTTTCCATTTCGGCAATGTTTGCAAACTATCCTGACCCAATATGAAATAAAATTTTGTACCCTTAGGATAAATCCCTCTTAAGGCCTCCAATGTATCCACCGTATAGGACCGTCCCTGCCTGTCGGTTTCAACCGAAGAGGCCTCAAAATGATCGTAATCCTTAACGGCTAATCGGACCATGTTCAATCTATGCGCTGCCGATAGAATATTCTTTCCGCTTTTATGGGGAGGGAGCCGCGAGGGGATAAATAAAACCTTATCCAAACTCATTTTCTCACAAACAATTTCTGCAATCGCCAGATGACCGTTATGAATAGGATTGAAGGTGCCGCCTAAAATACCTATGCGTTTCATTGTCTGATCTGACCTTTGCCGTAAATAAAATATTTATAGGTCGTCAATCCCTCCAAAGCCATGGGACCCCGGGCATGTAACTTATCTGTGCTGATACCCACTTCAGCTCCAAATCCAAATTCATATCCATCCGTGAAACGGGTTGAAGCATTAACATAAACACAAGCCGAATCAACAGAATTCAAAAACATTTGGGCCGCTTTCCTGTCCCGGCTGATAATGGCATCCGAATGTCCCGAGCCATACATATTAATATGATCGACCGCTTCCTGCAAACTATCTACAATCCTTATGGATAAGATCATGTCAAGGTATTCCTCGCTCCAATCAGCCTTGGTTGCCTTTTTAATAATCCCTCCGGCTATACGCCTGGTTTCCTGGCATCCTCGCACTTCTACCCCGGCTTCAACAAAGAGTTTAATCATGTCGGGCAAGAATTCCTTTGCAACCTTTTGGTGCACAAGCATTGTTTCCATAGCATTACACACACCAGGTCTCTGGACTTTCGCATTAAAACAAATATCGCGTGCCATTTTAAAATCGGCTCTCTCATCGACATAAACATGACAAATCCCCTTGTAATGCTTGACGACCGGTATTCTGGAGTTTTCCGCAACAAAGCGAATCAATCCTTCCCCTCCCCGGGGGACGATCAAATCCACGTAACGGTCCAATTGCAAAAGAAAGTTAACAGCTTTTCGATCTGTCGATGTGATTAACTGAATAATCTCTTGCGGCAAAGAGGTCTTTATCAATGCCTCCTTAAGGACTTGAAAAATGGCTTTATTCGAATGTATGGCTTCCTTTCCCCCTTTTAGGACCGCAGCATTACCTGACTTCAAACATAACCCGATACAATCGCTGGTAACATTAGGCCGGGACTCATAAATAATCCCGATCGTTCCGATAGGCACTCGCACCCTTTTTATTATCAAACCATTCGGACGTTCAAACTCCTTAATAACCTCACCAATAGGATCTTTCAATTTCGCGGTATCCCTTAAACTTTTCGCCATTGATCTGATCCGATGGGAGTTCAATCGTAACCTGTCCATCAAGGCGGGTGGCAATCCCGACTGCTCCCCGGCCT
>JAGYNW010000104.1 GCA_018399915.1 Candidatus Omnitrophota bacterium | reverse complement strand
AAATGGAATGAAGTTTTAGAAAAAAATACATAGAGGGTAAACATGTGTAAAGAAATAAAGCAGATGTGTTTGGGTGTGAGATATTTGATTTTAGTTTGTACGTTCTGGAGTAGCGTTGCCGTTTTTTCCTATGCCCAGGATAAAGAACAAAAATTTCAGGGTTTTGATCTGCAGGGGTATACGGATGGAGGGGAGAAATCCTGGGATATTAAAGGAGATACGGCCGATATTTTGGGCGCAGATATTCGATTGACCAATGTTGATGCCAATAGTTATGGTGACCAAAAGATGAATGTGACGGCTGATACAGGAACGATTAATCAAGCTGACGGCAGTATGCTTTTAAAAGATTATGTGGTGGTTACGAGTGAGACAGGGTCGCAATTGATGACAGATTCATTGAATTGGGACAAAGAAAAAGATTTGGTTTCGACAGATGATGATGTTTTCATAGAAGATGAGAAATTCACAGTGACTGGTCAGGGTATGGAGTCGCAGCCAGGCTTAAAAAGGGCCACGATTTTAAAAAATGTTTCGGTTCGGATTGATACAGAAAAAGATAAAGATGAAGATGAAGATGTAAAAGTTTCGGGTGCTGATAACGAGAATGAAAACAAGAAGGTTACGATTACATCAGACGGCCCTATGATCGTGGATCAGGCGCAATCCGTGGCGACTTTTCAACAAAATGTTGTGGCGATTCAAGGTTCGCAAATTTTGAAAGCGGATTTAATGGAAGTGCATTTTGATGAGGACATGAAGGGGATCAAGGAGATGATCTGTATCGGCAATGTTGAGATCATTAAAGGAGAGAACCGAAGCTATGCGGAAAAAGCGGTTTATAGTGCTGTGGATCAAAAATTAAAGTTGTCCGGGAGGCCCAAATTGATTCTAATAACAGAGGGAGAAAATGCCATTACATCTTTTGGAAACTAAAAATTTGGTCAAGGTTTATGGGAACCGACGCGTTGTTGATGATTTGAGCATATCTGTAGGAAGATCGGAAATTGTTGGTTTGTTGGGGCCAAACGGAGCGGGTAAAACAACAACTTTTTATATGGTTGTCGGGATTGTAAAGCCGAATGATGGTAAAATTTTTTTTGATAATGAAGATATTACAAAGAATTCCATTCATAATCGATGTCGTTTGGGCATGGGATATCTGGCCCAGGAATCTTCGATTTTTAGAAAACTAACAGTTGAACAAAATATCATGGCTATTTTAGAGACGATCAATATCAGCCCCCGGGAACGCAAAAAACGATTGGAATCTTTATTGGAAGAGTTAAATATTTCTCATCTTGCCCGAAGTAAAGCGTACACCTTATCCGGAGGAGAAAGACGCAGATTGGAAATTACAAGGGCTTTAGTGACTAATCCTTCTTTTCTTTTATTGGATGAACCCTTTTCCGGCATCGATCCGATTGTTGTTGCAGAAGCTCAGGAAATAATAAAAGATTTGAAGGCGAGAGGATTAGGCATCCTTTTGACGGATCATAATGTGAGAGAGACATTGTCTATCACCGATAGGGCTTATTTGATCTCCGAAGGCAAGGTGCTTATTTCAGGAAGTGCCGATGATTTGATTAATGATGAAGAGGCAAGGAAAATTTATTTAGGTGAAAAATTTAAAATGTAATAACATCGGGTAGGGTGTGTTTCGATTCATCATGCTCTAACGGATAGAATGGAGGTAGTATTAACGAATGAAAGTTGAAATAAAAAAAATTGATGCAACTCAACGTGAATTGAGATTTGAGATTCCTCAAGAAACTGTCACGCAGAAGACGGAGGATGTTTATAAGGACATTGCTAAAGTTGCCAAAGTTAAGGGCTTTCGTAAGGGGAAGGTCCCCAGAAAGATTTTAGAGTCTCATTATGCGCAAACAGCTCAAGAGGAGGTTGTCAAACAGTTGATCCCGGAAGCTTATCAGCAGGGGATACAAGAACAGAATTTAGTTCCCATCGATATGCCTGATATAGCTGGCGTGGATTTTAAAGATGGAGCCATTACGTTTAAAGCCGTCCTTAACATTAAACCGGAAGTAAAGATCAAAGATTATAAAGGATTGAAAATTACACGTAAAAGTTCCCAGGCGACGGAAGAAGATATTAATAAGACATTGGATTATTTCAAACAAAGTCAAGGCAAAGATAAAGAAGTGAATATCGACGATGATTTTGCCAAGGGACTTGGATTTCCAAGTTTAGAGGAGTTTAAAAAAACACTTTCTCGTCAAATAGAGATGGATAAGGATCGGCAAAACCGTCTTGATGTTGAGAATCAAATAGCCGAAAATCTTTTTAAAAAAGCGAAGATCAACATTTCTAAATCTCTGGTCAAAAAGCAAACGGACCATCGTCTCACAGAAGAAAAACAACGCATGAAAAAACAAGGGATGAGCGAAGAAAACATTAAGAAGCAGGAAGAGCTATTGGCAAAAGAATTGCCGCAAAAAGTCGAGCGGGAAATTAAGATTTATCTTATTCTTGATAAGATTGCTGAATTAGAAAATCTTGAAATAAAAGAGGGGGAGAATTTACCGAACAAAGTTCTGGAATTCCTTTTTAAAGAAGCTCAGTGGACATAAATGGTAGAGTTGGTTCTGATTGAACATATAATAAAAAGAAAGTTTAAGGAGAATGAGAATGGAGACAAAAAGTCAGGTATTAGTTCCAATGGTTGTTGAAAAGACAGGGCACGGCGAAAGAGCTTATGATATATATTCGCGACTATTAAAGGATCGCATTATTTTTGTCGGTACGGCGATTGATGATAATGTCGCGAATTTGATCATAGCGCAACTTTTGTTTTTGCAGAGCGAGAATGACAAGAAAGATATTAATATATATATTAATTCGCCAGGGGGTTCGGTAACAGCCGGTCTTGCTATTTATGATACCATTCAATTTGTTAAGCCGGATGTATCAACGTACTGTATTGGACAAGCGGCGAGTATGGGATCGATATTATTGGCATGTGGGGCCAAGGGGAAAAGGTATGCCTTGCCATATTCCCGGATTATGATTCACCAACCGTGGGGAGGCACTCAAGGTACGGCCAGCGACATCTCAATCCAGGCGAAGGAAATTTTAAGGATGAAAAAAGAATTAAACGGGCTTCTGGCTAAACACAGTGGGCAGGACATTGAAACAGTGGAAAGAGACAGTGACAGGGACTTTTTCATGAGTTCTTATGAGGCCAAAGATTATGGGTTGGTTGATAAAGTTATTGAGCCAGCCACCAAAGAAAACAACTAATACATGATTATTTATCATTGGAATACTTAGAAGAAAGGGATAATAAGAATGAAAAGAAATTTGCTATTAACTCCAGGACCGACTCAAATACCTCCACGAATCTGTGCAGCCTTAGGAAAACCGATTATTCATCACCGGACACCGGAATTTCAGTCAAATATTAAAGAAGCCATTGAAGGTTTGCAATATGTTTTTCAGACTAAAAATGATGTTTATATGTTAGCCTCTTCAGGGACCGGGGCAATGGAAGCGGCGGTGGCTAACTTAGTCGGCCCAGGGGATAAGGCTTTGACAGTTCAAGGAGGCAAGTTTGGCGAGAGATGGACCGAGCTTTGCAAGGCATATCAGGCAGAGGCTGAAGTTATTTCTATCGAATGGGGTACTGCGGTTAAGGCGGAACAGATAAAAAAGGCCTTGGAAGAAAACAAGGATGTAAAGGCTGTTTTTGTTACTCTGAACGAAACATCGACGGGTGTTGTCACAGACATTAAGGCGATTGCAGAGGTTGTTCAAAAGACAGATGCGGTCTTGGTGGTCGATGCGATCAGCGGGTTAGGTGTAGTCGATCTTAAAATGGATGACTGGGGTGTTGATATCGTTGTCAGCGGTTCTCAAAAAGGGTTTATGTTACCTCCGGGCTTGTCTTTTATCGCCGTAAATGAGAAAGCTTACAAACTGGTTGAGACTTGTAATAATCCGCGGTATTATTTTGATTTAAGAAAGGCTAAAAAAGCCTTTCAGAAATCTGATACAGCTTTTACGCCAGCCATCGGTATTATTATCGCGCTTAATGAAGCTTTAAAAATGTTTAAAGAAGATGGGTTGGAAAATCTTTTCAAGCATTATGAAAGATTGGCGCAAGGAACCCGGGCGGCTGCAAAAGCCTTAAAATTAGAATTGTTGGCTTCCGAAGATTGCCAGTCAAACGCATTGACTTCTATTAAAATGCCAGAATCTGTAGATGGCGTTAAGCTTGTGAAACTCATGCGGGATACGTATGGAATAACAATTGCCGGTGGACAGGCTGATTTAAAAGGCAAAATTATCCGCATCGCTCATATGGGATGTGTGGATGAATACGATATTCTTGCAGGCATCTCATGTTTAGAAAAAGTATTGAAAGAATTGGGATATGATTTTCCCATAGGTGCAGGTGTTGCTGCAGCGCAGAAGATTTTTAATCAATAATCTTTATGCTTTATTTCAAGAGTAGTATCTATAACGGATGGCACTACATCTTTCAGGGTGTGGGTCATGGCACTGTTTCTTTCAGGGAGCAGGTCAAAAAGGTAAAGGAGTTGTAGATGAAAATTTTAATCAGTGACAAGTTGGCTAATGAAGGGGTCGAAATCCTTAAGGCAGTGGATGGGTTTGAGGTTGATGTAAAAACGGGTCTTAAACCAGAAGAATTGAAAAACATTATTAAGGATTATGACGCTATTGTTATTCGCAGCGCGACTAAGCTAAAGGCCGATATTATTGAGGCTGCGGATAAATTGAAATTTATTGGCCGGGCAGGTGTGGGGCTGGATAATGTGGATCTTCTGGCTGCGACAAAAAAAGGAATCGTTGCCATGAATACACCTGCGGGGAATACAACTTCTACCGCTGAGCAGACATGGAGTCTGATTTTAGCATTGTCACGTAATATTCCTCAGGCTTGCGCATCCCTTAAAGAAGGAAAGTGGGAAAGGTCTAAGTTCGGAGGAGTTGAGTTATATGGAAAAATTTTGGGTATCATTGGTTTGGGCCGGATAGGATCGACAGTCGCTAAATTTGCAAAAGCCTTTGGCATGACGGTCATTGCGTATGATCCTTTTTTGTCCATAGATGTGGCTTCCCAAAAAGGCGTGGAAATGGTCGAGTTGGAAAAATTGTTAAAAGAAGCGGATTATATTTCAGTCCATATTCCTAAAAGCAGTGAGACTACAAATCTGATCTCAGATAAAGAGTTTGATCTCATGAAAGACTCGGCAAGGTTGGTGAATTGTGCCCGGGGAGGCATCGTTAATGAGTCTGCTTTAATCAAGGCGTTAGAAGAAGGGAAAATCCGCGGGTGTGCTTTAGACGTTTATGAAAAAGAGCCACCCGATTTTAATTCTCCTTTGTTCAAATTTGAAAATTGTGTTGCTACCCCGCATTTGGGAGCTTCAACTTCAGAAGCGCAGATCAATGTTGCTATTGAAATCGCCGAAACTATCCGGGATGCGTTATTAGGCAAAGGCATTGCAAACGCAGCCAATTTTCCTTCTGTTGATGCCGAGTCCTATAAGATTCTGGAACCCTATATTAATTTAGGGCTAAAGATGGGGAAATTCGCTGGCCAATTAATCAATGGAAGAATGGAAGCGATTAACATAAAATATAGTGGCGTTGTCACTGATTACAAGGTGGCACCGATAACTCTTTCTTTAGTCAATGGATTATTGGCTCCGATATTAGGTGAAACCGTTAACTCTATCAATGCCTTAGACTTGGCTAAAGAACGGGGCATTGATGTGCAGGCAATCAATTCTACGAAGGAGGAAGAGTTCGTTAATTGTATAACTGCGGAGATTAAGACCGATAAAGATCCGATCATTATATTGGGGACATTATCTGGAAACAATCAACCTAGAATAGTCAAAGTCAATAACGTCTATGTTGAAGCTGTTCCAGATGGAAATATGCTTTTTATCAATAATCATGATAAGCCCGGCGTTGTTGGCGCTGTTGGAACGGTGCTTGCCGAAGAACACATTAATATCGCAGGGATAACCTTTGGAAGAGAAACTGAGGGCGGCTTGGCCATAAGCGTTGTTAATGTTGATAGTGAAGTGCCTCAAAAAGTCATTGATAAGCTCAAGGAGAACAAAGACATCTTATTTGTAAAATTCTTGAAGATTTAAGAATGTTTTTGAGCGGTTTTTGATAATCTCAGCCTGATTATTTGCTATCTGCCCCTCACTTGAGGGGCAGATTTGTGAATGAATTAAATGATTTTTCGTGCATTTTTATAATTTCAAACAGGAATAAGTTATGCTAGCTTACTTATCACAGGTTTATATTTATGGATTTCGAGAGGGCTTTAATCCATATTCATTTGTTATCGTTCTATTTTTTTTGTTGTATCTGACTGTAACAAGTAAAGACTTTAAAGATTTAATCATTAATGGAATTACCTTTCTTCTGAGTGTCGCTTTTATTTACGGTTTAATTTCAGCAGGATTATTTGATGTCATTGTGTTAAAAAACAATAGCATTCTTTTTTTCCGACATATATACCTTTATGTCGGGTTTTTTTATGTTATTTTTGCTCTACTGAACGCAGCAGATTGGTTCAATTTAAAAAGAAAAAAGGAAATTAACGAGCAAATTATCCCGCTTCCATCGGTTCTGAAGACAAGTGATGAGGCCGGTAAGCACCCTAAAAAGATTATTACCAGGGTTTCTGAAGCCATTTGGATTCTGATTGGCCAAGTGATTACTTGTATCTTGGTTTTTAGTCAAACAATTTGGCCGGTAGATGTTTATATTTACAGAATGTTTTTTGTTATTCAGTCGGAAGGCACGAGAGTCTCTCCATATCTGTTTTTTGGAGTTTACACTGCGGGATATCTGTTTTTTCTTGTTCTGGTATGGCTTTGTTTTTTGTGGTTTGTTCGCAAAATACAACCAAAGATGGAAACTGCACGATCACTTTCATGGTTTAAAATTATTGTTGCCAGCCTTTATTTTTCAGTGGGCGCAGGCATCATATGCTTATTTTATTTAT
>JAGYNW010000103.1 GCA_018399915.1 Candidatus Omnitrophota bacterium | reverse complement strand
AAAGCGCTCCCGCAGGACATTTTTCATAAATTAAAGAAACCCTTGAAGTTATCACAAAAAAAAGTAATAATAAATGGTATTTCAATCCCATTACCTAAGGAATCACATAAGGCAGGTCCTATGAGTGAAAGTAAGCATATTTTTAAGAAATTCCAAGAATTGGTGAATGATTATTACAGCAAAAACGCTATCCTTTCCGGAAACCAAACCGGATACAAAGGCGTTACCTATAGCCAATTGCACCAAAAAGCCTTACGGATCGGGTACCTTTTAAAAAGCAGGGGAGTGGCGCCGGGCGATAAGGTCGCCTTGATGTTCGAAAACCAGAATGAATATGCCTTTGGCTTTTTCGCGGTGATGTCAATTGACGCCACGGCCGCACCTTTGGATATCCAATATTCCGCACAAGAGGTCCGCAGCCTGCTCATCTATGCCCAATGCCGTATTCTGTTGACCACACAAAAAAATGCGGACCGCGTTAAGGATGTCCTCGACGATATTACGGTGTTGGCGCTTGATTCTGAAGAGTTTCAAAAAGAACTCAACGCCTTAGGCGGCGCACAGCCAGAGCCTAAAGATAAAGACCTGGGCAATGAGGTAGCCTGCCTCTTTTACACCTCAGGCACCACAGATCTGCCTAAAGCCGTAATGCTGACCCATACCAATTTATTATCCAATGTGGCTGCCATTGCACGGCTTGGCGTTCTTTTTGATGATGATACCGTTATCTCGATACTTCCTTTGCACCACACCTACGCGTTTACAGTAACCTTTTTAGCCCCAATCTTTACCGGAGCCACCGTGGTCTTTCCACCATCGATTTCCTCGGTCGGATTGCTGAACTGTATCAGAAGCTCAAGGGCCACGATCCTTATAGGCGTGCCGCAGATGTTCGCGCTCATTTACCGCTCCATTGATGAAAAGATCCGTTCCATCGGAGGCGCGAAAAAAACCGCCCTGCAAACCGCCAGCCAAATATCACATCTGGCCTCACGTTTGTCCGGGACCAACCTGAACAAGCGCCTTTTCAAAGAATTGCACCAGGCCTTTGGTGAAAATCTGCGGCTCATGGTCTCCGGCGGTGCCCGGCTTGACCCGGATATCGCCAGAGCATTTGAACGCTGGGGATTCACACTGCTGGAAGGCTACGGGCTTACAGAGACATCTCCGTTGGCCAGCTTCAACTCGCCGAGAGCCAAAAAGATCGGGTCTGTGGGTCAGCCTGTTTTCGGAGTTTCCATTAATATCCTTGAGCCGGATAAAAAGGGCATAGGGGAGGTAGCCATCAAAGGGCCCAATGTTATGAAAGGATATTACCATATGCCCGAAGAAACCCGCCAGGTCATTAAAGACGGCTGGTTTTACACCGGCGATTTGGGGTATCTGGATAAGGATGGGTTTCTGTTCTTGATCGGGCGCAAAAAAGAGCTGATCGTTTTGAGTTCCGGCAAAAACATCAATCCGGAAGAAGTCGAAAAACATTATAATCAAAGCCCCTTCATCAAAGAGATCTGTGTGCTGGCCACCAAACAGAGCGCCGATTACCTTAAGGGTGTGGAACACCTGGCCGCGGTCATTTATATCGACGAAGATCATTTTAAATCGGTTAATGAACCCAATATCCGTCAACGGCTTAAATGGGAGATAGAAAACCTGTCTGATAAATTCCCGGCTTATAAAAGGCTGAAAGGGTTTGTGATCAGTACCAAACCATTGCCGCGCACGCGGCTCGGCAAGCTGAAACGTTTTGAGATCGACGAGATGTACACAAAATTGATAAGATCCGCGGCTGAGAAAACCGCGCCTCCCAAAGACAGCCGGAAACAAGGGCCCGCCTCAGGCGCCCAGCCGTATTCCCACTTTTCGCAGGTAGCCTTAAACTTTCTGTCCCGGACACTGAAACGGGACGTGCAGGGAGAAGATCACCTGGAGTTGGACCTCGGGCTGGATTCTTTAGGCCGCGTGGAACTGCTCTTAGGCCTTCAGAACGCCTTGAACCTGGAATTAAGCGAAGAGGAAGCTCTGGAATTTTTTATGAGCAACACGGTCAATGACTTGCTGGTGCAACTTAAAAAGTACCTGCCGCGCCTCTCGAAAGATGTCAAACAAGAACACCTGCCGGTCTGGGGCAAAACCCTGAAAGAAGCACCTCCTGAGGAGGTCCAAGAGCAGACCGAATTCAATATCACCTTTTCCCAAATCGCGACGCTACTGTTGGTATTCTTGATCAAGGCGCTGTTTAAAATATTTTTCCTGTTAAAAGTGGAAGGCCGCGAGCATGTGAAAGAATCACGGGCCGCATTGATCTGCCCGAACCATGCCAGCTACCTGGACGCCTTGGTGGTCTTAAGCGCGCTTCCCACAAAAACCTTATTGAACACGTTCTTTGTGGGGTATAATCAGATATTTAAAAAATTCCTGTTAAAAAACCTGATCAAATCGGCCCGGCTCATTCCCATAGAAACCAGCTACAGCCTGGTCGACGCCTTAAAAACCTGTTCTTATGTTCTGATGAACCAAAAGAACGTGTGTTATTTTCCGGAAGGACAAAGATCAATCGACGGAGAAGTCAAAGAATTCAAGCAGGGCGTAGGTATCCTGATCAAAGAACTTAATGTTCCGGTCATCCCGGTTTATATTGCTGGCGCCTTTGAAGCCTGGCCGCGCACACAAAAATTCCCCAAACCCCACAAAATCACGATCCGGTTCGGCCCCCAATTAACACTTAAGGATCTGGAGGCGCCGGGGCAGGAGCCCGGAATGGATACATATAAAAATATTGCGTTAAATTTAAAAAATAAGGTCACGGCTTTACAAAACAATACCCCTCTTAATAATTGACACCCTGACGGGGCTATGCTAGTATTTTAGTCATAATAATAGTAGAAATATAAAATCTGAGATAAATACAAATCTTTTTAATAAAAACCGATAAGCGGCCGTGAAAACAGGCCTTTATCACAAACAACCCAGACCAAATATATGAAAAATAAAGCCCCTAATAAAAAAATTATCCAGTTGCTACAAACATCTTTTTATTCACTCTTTGAACACAAGCAGATCCTTTTTCCTTTTGCAATGATCGCGCTTATACAACTATTCGTTCTGGAGATCATATACTTCGCGCCCAAACATCCCTTGGCCGTTTTTTTTGGTCCCATCATACGAAAAACTTACGGAGAAGCGTATCTGCATTATCCTTTTAATTTCATGAAAATGCCGCAAATGTTTCAAAGCATGCAGATCCCGCTTTACGTACTTGTAAACTCCTTTTTCGTGGGCATGGCTGTTTCGATCATCGCGACGATCAACAGTGATAAAAAACTCATCATGAAAAACATAATGAAGGATACTTGGCGGGGATATGTGCATATCGTGTTGGGTTCGGTTATTGCCTTTGGCATGGTCAAAGGATTAAACCTGCTCTATGGAAAAATTTACGCACGGGCCACCATGATCGGCGCGACCGAAGGCATCAAGTTCCTGATCAAAAAAGTGATCCTTGCCGGCGCCCCGTATTTCACGCTACTGTTAAGTGTTTTGGTCTCTACACTTCTGGCTTATGTGATCCCCATCATCATTATTGACAGAAAAAAGATATTCGCTGCCTTGCTCAAAAACCTGAAAACATTATGGGGCTCTTTTTGGTTCACGTTCATCCTGATCTTGGTCCCGACGCTCCTTTACGTGCCGGTGATCCTGTTGCGCAGAAACTTGCCTTTAAACATTATTCCTGAATTGCACGCTGTGATCATAATTCTCAGCATTGTCATTATGATGCTTATCGATGCAATTTCGTATACAGCCCTAACAACCTACTATTTACTAAAAAAGGAAATCCAATGAGGAAGACTCTCATTATAACAATCATTTTTTTGATGCTGACTTTCGGCGTGCTCAGCGTGCTGGATTTGAAAAGCAATTATTCCGCTGAAAAAGAACTCTGGAAGATCAATCAACACTTCACCCAGGTAACCAAAGATCCAAAAACCACCCCGGATACCACATTTAAAAAGATCTATCAGGATTACGTGGCCTTTACCCAAAAATATCCGGATTCCCGTTTAACGCCGATGGCCCGGATATTCTCAGGCCGCGCCCAAATCTTTCTGGAAAATTATGAAAAGGCCAGAGAGATCTTCGAAAACATTATCAAGGCCTATCCGGACAACAAAGTCTTAGGCGCCCAGGTGGTGGCTGAGATCGGCAGGACCTACGCCCTCGAAAAGGACCCGGAGAATATTGTCCAAACCTATCACCGGATCCTGGATGAATATCCTCTGACAGAGATCGGTCTAAAAACCCCACTTTATATCGCGAAATATTATGGAGACAAAAAAGAATTTGCGAAAGCCAAACAGGCTTTTGAACGGGGGATAATCCACTACAAAAGGCTGATTACACAGCATCCGGATACAGCCGTGGAATACAAGGCCCTGCACTTCATCGCTGCGTGTCATCTGGCCCAGCAGCGCTGGCAGGAATCGATCAATGTTTTTGAAGAAATATTGCTAAAATTCGGGGACAAAAAGTTCTTTACGCCTCAAGAGGCTATTTCCCTGGTAAAATCCATTAATACCATAGCGGTCGCTAAACTGAATAACAAAGAAATCCCGGTCGAAATCTATAACAAATTCATGGAGAAATACCCTGAACATCCTTTCAATCGGACATTAAAACAGATCATTACCAATCTTGAAAATTTTGATCCAGACCAGAACACAGAAACAGGGTCCGCACCGCAAAACGATAGTCAATAAAGAAATGAATTTAGGCCTAAACAAAGATTCAAAAAGTTTTTCGCCGTCCGCTCTTTTTCAGGAAATCAGTGACATCTGTGAAACTGTCAATGAGGTCAATAGCACCAAAGAACTTCTGGAAATCTCCTTAAAACGGATCCTTGATTTGTTCGGGGCCCAAAGAGGTTCCATTTTCATTCTGGATGATAACCAAACCCACCTGACGCTCAATATTGCGATCGGTAAGGATAATACCGAAAAGGATAATATCAAACGGATAGGGGAGGGGATCATCGGAAAAGTGGCCAAATCCAAAGAACCGATTTTTGTCAAAGATATCTCCCAAGATAAGCGCTTTCGCAACTATAAAGCGCGCAAAGGCTACCAGACAGCTTCCTTTTTATGCGCTCCGTTGATGGTCAAAGATAAACTCATCGGCGTCATCAATATCACAGATAAGCACACCAATGAACATTTCCATAATGACGACCTGTTGATCCTGGACTTTCTTACCAGCCAAATCGCCTTGAATTACAAAAGGGTTGAGCTCTACCATAAATTCCGGATCAAGACGCAAAACCTCCAGGACAAATTGGGAAAAAGCGACAAGGAGGCCCTGCATCTTAAAAAACAGATCCACATTCATGAACGCCTGGCTACCATCGGAAAACTTACCGGCGGGATTGCCCATGAGTTCAACAATCCTTTAGACGGCGTTATGCGTTACACGAATCTTTGTCTGGACCACATGAAGGAGGATGAAGTTGTGCGGGGCTATCTTCTGGAAATCAAGTACGGACTCAACCGGATGGCCAATATCGTAAAAAACTTGCTGGCATGTTCCCGCAATGAATCCGAAGGGGCCCAAAGTATTCATTTCTCACAGGTCCTGAACCATTCCTTAACAGAGGTACAGACATGCCTGGCCGGCAAACAGATCGAGATCCAAAAACAAATTCAACCTGATCTACCGACAGTTAAAAACCTGGGGCTGGAACGGGTAATCACCAATATTTTACGTAATGCCATTGACGCAATCGAAACAGAAGGAAAAATTACGGTCAGTGCCAAATCAGGAGATACGCATTTGATCATCGACATAACAGACACGGGGTTAGGCATTGAAGAAGAAGAGTTAGACAACATCTTTGAACCCTTTTACACGACCAAGGACATTCAGAACGGATGCGGGTTGGGTTTGACCATTGCCTATGAGATTATAAAAAATTACTCCGGGAAGATTGATATCGGAAGCACGCCGAATCAAGGAACGACCTTCACGATCAGTATCCCGTTTGAAGAACCCGGTACGGAAGACGAATAAATAACAATGAGCCAACAAGCGAATATACAAATCCTGATTGTGGATGATGAACCCCTGATCCGCAAGTCCCTTTTTGAAATACTACGCATCGAGGGGTACACAACCCACATGGCGCCGTCAGCGGAAGAAGCGCTGGAGATATTAAAACAAGAGGCCATTGATATTGTGGTTACCGACATGAAACTTCCCCGGATGACAGGGATTGAGCTTTTAGAGGAGATCCAGAAGAACGATGCCTCGGCCTACCAGACCGAAGTCATCCTCATCACTGGGTATGGATCCATCTCAACCGCCGTTGAGGCTATGAAAAAAGGCGCTTATGACTATATTACCAAGCCCATTGATGATAACAAAATTAAAATCCTTATCAGCAATATCATAGAAAAAAGACAGATCCTTAAAGAAAACAAGGCTCTTAAAGAGATCATCGCGCATGACAAAAAAGAGGTCTTCTGTGATATGCTCGGCGCCAGCAAAAGCATGCAACGGGTCTATCACACCATTGAATCGGTGGCCAGCACCAATGCCACGACCCTGATCACAGGTGAAAGCGGCACAGGTAAGGGCCTGGTCGCCAAAGCCATCCATAAATCCGACAAACACAGACACGCTAAACCGTTTGTGGAAATCAGTTGTGGCGCCTTATCAGAAACCCTTTTAGAAAGTGAACTCTTCGGGCACGTGAAAGGCGCGTTCACCGGCGCAATCAAGGATAAACAAGGCCGGTTTGAATATGCTAACGGAGGGACGATCTTCCTGGATGAAATCGATTCTTTCTCGCCAAGCCTCCAGGTGAAACTTTTACGGGTACTGCAAGACGGTATTTTTGAACGCGTAGGGGACAATGTTACCCGAAAAACAAACGCGCGCGTGATCGTGGCGACAAACCGCAACCTGGTGGGTTTAGTGGCTAGTAATGATTTCAGGGAAGACCTTTATTACCGCATCAATGTTATTTCCATTGAAACGCCGCCTCTGCGGGATCGC
>JAGYNW010000102.1 GCA_018399915.1 Candidatus Omnitrophota bacterium | reverse complement strand
ATAATCGCCGAACAAAACGCCTCAACTAAAGAAACCGCGCTGGATAATCCGGCGATAACAAGCGAAGCGAAAAACAGAATTCCAAAAACATTCTTAAAGGCCGGCATCAGGCTGATCGCCTGCGGATAAGTCACAAAGGCCAAACCAATCGATTTGTTGACCACCTCTGAGACCGGCTGATTGGTCGCATAGGCCATATAGCCCAAGGTACCGAAAACCGCGAATCCGGAAAAGAACGAAAACAAACTATTACCAAAAGTAATGATCAACGCATCTTTGATAAGGCTGGCCTTGCGCGGCAAATAAGACGCATAGGCGATCATAATACCAAAAGCCAACGATAAGGTAAAAAATATCTGAGAAAAGGCGTCGATCCAAACTTGCGGTTTGGATAAAATCGTCATGTCCGGTTTAAGATAAACCGCTATACCCTGAGAAGCGCCTTTTAACTGAACGCTCCAAACCACCAAAACCGTCACAAGGCAAAACAAAAGCGGCATAAAGATCTTATTCGCCCTTTCCACGCCTTTTTGAACTCCGAAAAAAACGATCAACCAACTCAAAAACCATACTGCCATCAAGGAAAACATGATGGGAAGCCGCAGGTCACCCAGCTGCAGGGGCCCGGCACTGATCTGAAGATACTGATTAAAGAAGAAATCATTAGGATCACTTCCCCAGGAAAGGTTAAAAGAGAAAAAGACATAACTCAGGCACCAGGCAATCACCACAGAATAATATAAAAGGATGCCGTACATCGCACAATTGACAGCCCACCAGCCGGTCCATTCCCACTTCCGCGAGATCTTGGCAAACGATAAGGGCGCGGATCCGCGCATTTTATGCCCTAATCCCAATTCCAGGATCATCAAAGGCAGACCAACCACAAATAATGCGATCGAGTACGGGATCAAAAAAGCCCCGCCCCCGTTTTTATAACAAAGATACGAAAACCGCCAAATATTACCTAGCCCGACGGCAGATCCGAGTGCCGCGAGGATAAATCCCATCCGGGACCGCCACTGTGGCCGGGGATGATGGAGTTCACTCAATTTGGATTTAACCATTTCGACAAAGCTCCTTTACAAAAAAGTAACATTATGGAAAAGGATTGTGACGAGGTGCACCCTCAAACGTAAAATCTTGCGTCTGTGTTTTTATTGTAACATAGCTGCAAGTCTTGTCGATTATTTTTGGAAGAATTTTTGCCTCAGGTTCCCGGAAACAGGACTGACAGAGGCATTATTGGATCTTTTCAGGATGGCACAAATGATCGGCGTCAACCGCGGTGCGGCCACAACTATTACAAATATAACTTAATTCCTTGACCTTAGCGCTACAAAGATGCCTGGCGTTGGGGATCAATGATCCGCACCAGTCGCACTTTTCATCATTTTTCTCAACAGGAACACATAAATGTCCCTTCTCATTAATCGTCCCTTGACATGTTGGGCATTTTTTTTCCATGGCGTTTGTGTCCTTTCTTTTAAAAGTGAAGCTCAAATTTACAAAATTTATTTTTGCAATAAAATAACGATGAAATCAAAATAAATGGCTAAAGCCAGCGCCACAGCCGAAGCCACAAAAATAAACAAGAAATTGACCCTCTCCTTATTGGATTTGATCTTGCAAAGCAATTGCGCAATAATCTCTTTATCTTGAGAGGAAAGGGATTCTCCATCCGCCAGTTTTTCCAACAGATCATGCTCTTCGATCATATTGGCGCGCAATTTAAAAACTTTATATTTATACACAAAAAAAACAACAAAACCCAAAACTCCTGTATACCAGGCAACCTTGCCGTAAACCGGGCCGATATTCATCAAAACCGTAACCATGCGGATGGCAACCGTCGCGATAAAGCCTATGATGATAAATATCCAGGATTTGGCGTCTTCTTGACAGATATGACGGCTGTTACAATGTAAACATTTTGAATTTTTCATACAACAACGTTCCTTAATTCTTTTATCTGAATTATCTTTATACCTTATATCAAACTAATCGTCCATACCTTACTTTTCTCTCTGTTGTCTCGCAGTATCTGGCACACACCATTGGAAAGGATAAAAAAGGATATCCCAACAGGACCGGATAATGATAAATAAGATTTCTCCGATAATATCTATCTTGCAAAAAAAATGTGTCTTGCGGGGAATAAAAAATAAAAGGGAAAATCCCCACAAAAAGGAACTAAGCAGAAACGGCGTCAGCGCTAAATAATGCCGCCAATGATAAGGATGCATGATCAATCCCACAAAAAACAACATTATGCCCAGGCTTCCGCAGATAAAAGTAAATTTATTCTCCTGGTAATGCAAAGTCCAGCCCCACCTTGTTTCCTCATAATTTTTTTCGCTGATATTAAATTTGGCATAACCTTTCAAGGCTTTTAATAATTGTTCGATATAATGATAAAAGTAACCGCTATGAAACAACATCATCCGCGCTAAGGTGGCAACATATTTTTTAGTCCCCCGGATGATCCCTTCCTTCTCATGCATATGCACCCAAACATAAAAACCCTCAATAAAAGAAATCATCAGATAACTCAATAAGACCATCGGCATAGGATATAAATCAAAAATTCTTATCCCGGAAGCCCAGCACAACAAAACCAGCAAATGCGATAACACAATAATAAAGAGAACCGGATAATAGGACAACATAAACAAAGATTCAAACTTCCGGCAGGCCGGGACAGCGGGAGACAACAACATCTCTGTGTACAATTTTGTCGTTGAAGATTCAATAGCGCCGGCAGGATATCGGCCTAATTTCTTTCTTAAGCCATAAAAGGAGACATCTTCGCCCTGACCGATCTCTACTAATTCCGAAAAATGGATTTCTGACCCATGAAAACATAAGCGTGTCATCGTCAGCATATCCTCAGCCACTGAATCGGGCTGGATCAATTCTTTTTCAAAGACCGCCTTTGTTCTTACAAGCATCTTCCCGAAAACCCCACCGCCGCCGACTAATGCCTTAACCCGCAAATCATATATCCACCAGGCATTGCTGGATAAACTGGCCAATTGCGTGATCGCATTATATTTTTCATTAAACGCGCACAAGCGCACGCCTAACGCGTCACAGCGCGGATTTTCCTCAAAGACGCGGAACAAATAAGGAATATTTGCAGCCTCTTCAAGAGGAACATCATGATCAGAGTCCAAGGTAAAAAGGAATTCTCCTCTTACGCGCGATAAAACATTAGCAAAGGAACCAAACTTGCTGGGATGGATCATATCCTGAGGCCAGGCTAATTCAAGGCCCGGATTTTCGGCAAAATATTTATCGATATCCCGCTTTTGCTTATGGGAACGTTCATAGCGTGGATATTTATCATGCAGTAAAATGATCTGCAACTTCTGTTTGACCTGATCCTCAATTTCCTTTTCCGTCAAGCCCGTCAAAGAATCGCGGGCCATCTGTTTATAAATAGAATACAGGCCCTTTACACTTTCTAACGTATGATAAATCGATTGTATCCGCATATTGGCCCAATGCTCAACCGCACAAATAACCTCCGGGCTGAAAACAATATCTTTGAAATTTCCGCAATAAAAAACTTTCTTTTCCCTCGCATTCAATTGTGGGTAAACATGATCTATCAGATTTTGCCATTCATCCCCATGTGCCCTCCTTAAGCGTTCCAGAATGCTTATGCTCCGGAGATCTGTTTTTACCGAAGGTTGTTGAAGCTCTTCATAGGAATAAAAGAATTTTTCTTCCAGGCTAAAGATTAAAAAGGTTAACGATCTTATCTGCTCCCAATGGACCGCACCGTTCATTGGGATTGTCCGCAAATGGTAAAACTTGTTCATCCATCGTCTCAGACGGTAACAGGCTGTATCATTAACCAACAATTGATCCACTTTTCTTTGTCGTAATCCTTCGTATTCCTGCTTATTGATGCATTGATTCGCGAACATATCGCGCACCATAAATTCATAGCATTTTTTTTGCCATACGCTCGACCGGGCCCAGACGTCAGAAAATGATTGCCGGACCTCTTTCCATGTCTTTATGCACCCCACTTTACATCGACGGCTATAACGATAGGCGGCCATCACCCTCAAAAGCTGAATGACTGAACGTAAAGAAATCGGGATAAAAAAAATATGTAAAATTATTACAGCCCCCATTACTACGGGAGAGATCGCCATGTCCTGGATGCGAAGATAAAGAACGCCTCCCATGACCAGGTTTAAAATAATGCCAAGGCCAAAGGCCTTTGACCAAAAATTCATGCCAGGACGATCCTTGGCACTTAAAGGAACTGACCGGAAATCAAAATGATACCGATGCCTGAACCTGATACCAAAAAGCGAATACAAGAGAAAAGAGATCAAGGTATTTATCAATTGCATAAAGCTTTGGCTTAAAAAAGAAAAAGGGGAAAGGGGGAGTTTGCTCCAGACTATTTCTCTTTTGCGTTCAATCTCCCGGGCGAACAAAGAAACCAGGCCTACATGTTCTTCTTCGGAGATCTCTCTGTCCACCGGGATCGCAAATTCTTTAATAGGGTCAGAAAACAACCGGAACAAATCATCAAATTCATAATGCACAAAAGCATACTGCCGCGGTATGCCTTGCTCTTCGTTACGCATCAAATCATATTTACGTAATTCTTTTTTCAGGAAAGCTGCCCAAAACCTGTGTTGCCTCCGGACCATCGCAACAACCGCCGGGATATTGCCTTGTTCGCGCATGATCTTTTCTGCCTGCCGCAGCAGATAAAGAACAAAAGGTTTGCGTCCATTCAATCCTCCTATCTCCGCATTAATGATGCGCCGCAAAAGCAAGGCTTGTGGAATTTTGAGAACGAACTTATCGGGGCTTTGATTTGTCATCAGGCATTTTTGAATTTACGCAAAAGATTCTCTTTTATTTTCTCCAGGTAATGTTTAACGCGCTTACTTAAAATATAAAACCGGCTATTTTTTTTATGAATACGCACCGTGACCTTTTTGCCATATCCATAAAATTCTTGTGCAGTAAAGGCCTGCTCGGACTTTAAAGTGATCCTGGCCAATATAAACGGGGAATCACCCTCTTTTTGCGGACGGGAAAGACTGTCATAAAACATATCCATACCCTCTTTGAAAAATTCTCCTTGTCTCACAAAGACAATTTTCCCTTCCCCGATCAATTTCTTTTCTCCTGAAAAAACTTGCGTGGTCTGACCCGGAAAAACATAGGATGCATCTTTTTCGCTAAAAAAGGCATCCACCCACATTTTCCGGGCATTGATAACCTGCATCACAATATCCCCTTCTTTGACAACATCGCCCTGCTTTTTAAAGACATTCCATATGACCCCGTCAAAAGGCATAAAGACGGCGCTTTGATGATTCAGGTCTAATTGTTCCCTCACGTCTTTTATGCTTTTTCGCAAATGATGCAACTGTTCAAGCTTGTTCTTGTTTTCTGAACGTAAGGCGCTCAGTTTATGTCTCAAATTCTCGACCTGTTGGTCTGATACCCCGCCAAGCTGATTAAGGTAGTTATTGCGTTCCCATTCTTTTTCGTATTGATCGATATAAATATCATTCCTCTCAACATCCATCTGAATGATATCCATCTGATGCTGCAAATTATGATAATCACTAAAAATCGCTAACTTTCCGATCCTTGCATTTTTGACCAAAAACAATTTTTCCTCTTGAGCAAAACTTTGACCAGGCTCCAATGAAGACATGACCAATTCGCCATTTATAGCTGAAAACAAATTTTGTATGCTGGCGCCAATATACGCTTCCTGGCTGGTAACATACAATGCCTGCCTCCCAATAAACACAATGACCACGGCAATTATGCCAAGTCCTAAAATCCGCTCCCATTTAATCTGAAAAGGTCTCTTCTTAGACACAATAATCTTCCTTTATCCATTGCCAATCCAAAATGTCCGTCTGAGCGGCTTGCACGTCAAAGCCATTCAGCTGGTGACATTCAGCCCCCGGAAGCATCCGGGAATCATACTGCTTAAGCGATCTATCAATTTCCTTGTCTATAAGCGTATCTTCACCAAAAGAAAAGTAATCCTTGGCCTCAAAAAGAATTTTGACCAGACGAAACCTCTGGTGTTGCAGCTGACAAGTCAATTCCTCAACCAGGCCATCATCTTCCACTTTTCTGATCAGGCCTTTTAAATAATAAAAATCCAGAAGCTTAAATTGATGTAAGACTTTCTCCAGGAACTTACGTTCTTTATTTCCTGTTCTTTCCATCGAAAATTTTGAAACCCTGTTCTTCAAGGCATAGACCAAAGAAAACACTTCTTCGGTCCAAAGACGCGTTCTGTGCGCGATTGCCGCGACTTTTTTATCTTTATACCGCGCCTTATAACAAAGAGAATAGCCGTCTTTGTTCAATAACAAGCCTTCTTTCTCTAGCAATTTAATGTACGCGCTGCCTTCCTGCGCGCGTAAAAGCGTTAAAGGATTAGAAACAAAAACATTCCGGGACGAATCAAAAGCCCCGACCTCCTCTAAGAAATTAACATTCTCATACAGTTCTGTGATCGTCATCAAATAATCGATCATTATAAATCCCATGACCACCTGAATTCCCCAATCTGATAACTTTTGAACCGCGAGTTTGTTTTCCTCTAAAGTGGCCCGTTTTCCAAACCGTTTGAGTTGCGTCTTTGATCCTGATTCTATGCCTAAATACACCTGCGTCAAACCTGCCTTCTTAAGCAACTTATACGTATATTCTTTCTGTTGATTTTCCACGGCAGAAGCTCTCATAGAATAAACGGATTCCGCCCGCGCAGAAATATCAAAAGAGATCGGCAACTTTTCTTTCAAAATAGCGGCCGCAATGTCTTGGGCATGAACAAGTCCCTCGGGACTATCAGTACCCATGAAATCATCGTCTGTGAATCGAAAATGCTTAACGCCGTATTGGTCATAAAATTTCTGAATACACTGAAAAACTTTAAAAGAAGGTACCGGACTCCAACGCGTGGCCCGAACAGGATGCCGGCTGCAAAAAACGCAACGGCCATTACAAGCGCGGCTCGCCTCTATCCAGACATGCCCATCATGGCG
>JAGYNW010000101.1 GCA_018399915.1 Candidatus Omnitrophota bacterium | reverse complement strand
CCCTGCTTTTTATAGGAAATCAGGGATTGATTCAAGTTTGACAAGGTCTTTAAATGTTTCTCTTTTTTTAATGGCGGCATACTTGTTGCCTTTGACCAGGATTTCGGGAGCACGGCCGCGCACATTGTAATTGCTTGCCATAACATGACAATAGGCTCCGGCATTTTTAATGGCGATAAGTTCCCCTTCCTTCAATTTAGGAAACATCCGGTCTTTTGCGAAGAAATCTCCGCTTTCACAGATCGGCCCAACAATATCCATTTTGATTTTACGGCTATGTGTTTGTTTGACGGGAATGATTTCATGGTATGCATCATAAAGGCTGGGACGCATGAGGTCGTTCATACCACTATCTACGATAAGAAAGCGTTTAGCCCCGTTATCTTTTAGATAAAGGGCTTTGGTAACAAAAATCCCGGTGTCCCCACAAATAGAACGCCCTGGTTCCATAACAATCTTTAAATCGATTTTTTTTAAAAGCGGAATGAGAACTTTCGCAAAATCCTTAGGCCCGGCAATATTTTTATCTTTGTATATAATGCCAAAACCTCCACCTAAATCAAAATATTCTAAGGCAATGCCATCCTTTTTTAATGTATTGATAAATGAAAGCGCTTTTTTTAATGCGTCGACGTACGGTTTTGTCGTTGTAATCTGCGAGCCGATATGAATATGAAGCCCTTTTAACATTACGTAAGGGTACTTATCTGCATTTTTAAATATTCTGTGGGCTGTTTGCAGATCAATCCCGAATTTATTTTTTAGTGTGCCTGTCGTGATCCGTTGATGCGTAGCTGCCGCGACATCCGGATTGATCCGTAACGTCGCAGATGTTTTTTTATTCAGTTTTTTAGCAAGGCTGTTAATCTTGAGTAATTCTTCTTCAGATTCAACATTAAAAAAAAGGATGCCTGTCTTGATCGCTGCGATAATTTCTTCTTCGGTTTTGCCTACTGAGGCAAATACGATCTTTTGCGGATCCGCTTTGATCTTTTTGGCTTTTTGCAGTTCGCCAAGAGATACTATGTCACACCCTGCGCCCTTATCGGTTAAGGCTTTGACTACGGCTAAATTATCATTGGCCTTCATCGCAAAACAGATCAAAGGATCTACCGGTTTAAAGGCCGCTTGGATTTTTAAAAAATTGTTGATCAATGCATTGTAGCTGTAAAGATAAAAAGGTGTGCCGAATTTATCGGCAAGCGTTTTTACCTTAATGGATTCGCAGTAAAGTTCTCCTTTTTTATAACTAAATTCTGACATTTAAAACCTTCTTCCATTTCTTGATTTGTGCGTTTACCATTTTGGGATTGGTTGATCCCAAGGACTGTTTATTCTTTACGGATTGATACGGATCAATCAGTTCTTTAACATCTTCGTTAAATTTCTTATTGTACTTTTGGAGTTCATCCAAGCTCAGTGCTTTAAGGGACTTACCCTTGTCCAGGCATGTCCGCACCATTTTGCCTACTGTATCATGGGCTAAGCGGTAAGGCACCCCTTTCTTTATCAAATATTCCATAATATCGACGGTAAAGAAGCATTCGTCATATATGTGATTTTTGAGGGATTCCTTTTTCACCTTAAGTGTCCTGAATAATTTTGTCAAGAGGGCGGTCATGATCTTGGTCTTCTCTACTGAATTAAAAAGCGGGGGTTTGTCAAGTTGGAGGTCCCTGTTATAGGTCAGCGGAAGTCCTTTGGTTAAAACCAGGATATTATTTAAGTTCGCATAAAGTCCGGCAGTTTCTCCACGGATCAATTCAAGTATATCAGGATTTTTTTTATGTGGCATAATGGAGGAACCTGTACACATGGATGAGTCAATATCTATGAAATTAAATTCTTTTGTGGCCCAAATGATCAGATCTTCAGAGAATCGCGAAAAATGCATTCCTAAAATCGATAAAGATGATATCGCCTCAATAATAAAATCGCGATCACTGACCGAATCAATACTGTTTTGGGTCGTCTTTGAGAATCCCAGATATTTAGAAACAAAAGAACGGTCAATGGGCAAAGAGGTCCCTGATAAGGCACAACTTCCCAGAGGCATGGCATCAATGCGATTGAGAGCATCCTGGATGCGTTCTTTATCTCTTTCAAGCATCTCCACATAAGCTAACATATGGTGGGCTAAAAGGACAACTTGGGCGCTTTGTAAATGAGTATAGGCCGGGATGATAATATCTTTATTTTTTTCTGCAAAATCAATAATCGATTTCTGGAGTTTGGCAATGAGATCAATAATCAAGGTAAATTCGATCAAACAGTATAACCGGATATCTAAAGCGATAAGATCATTGCGGGAACGCGCTGTATGCAATTTATCGGCGATGGGGCCTATGATTTGTTTGAGTTCCTGTTGTATGTTTGTATGAATATCCTCTGCGTTAACGTCGTACTGGAAATTTCCGTTTTCAATCTTTTTGCCTATCTTTTTGAGTCCGGAAATCAATTGCGCGGATTCTTTTTTGCTGATGATTTTTTTTTCTCCCAGCATTTTTGCGTGCGCGATACTGCCGATAACATCATATAAACCTAATCGGCAATCATAAGAGATGCTGAAACTGAAGTTGTCAGCGAGCTTATCCGTTGATTTTTCAAATCGACTTCCCCAAAATTTTGACATTGTCATTGTTCCTTATTTTTATCGTTTCGTGTCGGGCCTTTTGATCTTCTTGATTTTGTAGATGTTCTCTGATGATTAATCAGAGACGCCTTTTAAAGATAGGGTGTTCCCCAGAGTTTGATAAAGCCTTCGGCAAGGGACTGATCAAAAACATCCCCTTCGCCATAGGTGGCCATTTTTTCCTGATAGCGTGAAAATTTTGATTTTCGCCCTACGACCTGACAAGTCCCTTTGTACAGCTTGAGACGAATGCAGCCGGTGGAGCGTTCATGCAATTTTTCTAAATAGGCATCCAGTTGACTCTTTAGCGGTGTTTCCCAAAGACCATTGTATGTCAATTCTGAATATTTCTGAGAAATCATTCGTTTAAAGTTCATGCTTTCCCGGTCGATAACTAAACTTTCAAGATCGTTTAAGGCCTTATGTAAAATTTCGCCGGCAGGATTTTCGTAAATCTCGCGCGATTTAATCCCTACCAGCCGATTTTCGATCATGTCCATCCGACCAACGGCATTTTTGCCGCCCATTTGATTCAGTTGTTTTACCAGTTCAAGTTCGGACAGTGTCTTTCCATTAACCTTTTTGGGAATTCCTCTGACAAAATCAATTTCCACATAAGTGGGTTTATTGGGAGCCTTTGTGGGATCGAGAGTCATGTTGTAAATATCTTCAGGTGGCTCATTCCACGGGTCTTCAAGAACGCCACATTCAATCGCCCTGCCGTAAATATTGATATCAATGCTATAAGGGCTTTTTTTCGTGACATCTACAGGAACTTTTTTCAATTTAGCATAATCCATTTCCTGTTCACGGGTTTTAAATTCCCAATTTCGCACAGGTGCCAGGATCTGGATCTTGGGGTTCATCAAACGCGCGGTAACCTCAAAGCGTACCTGATCATTGCCTTTTCCGGTGCATCCATGCGCGATAGCATCGGCGTTTTCTTTTTTTGCTATGAGCACCTGATGTTTGGCTATCAGCGGCCGAGAGAGCGCACAGGCTAAAACATACTTGTTCTCATAAAGCGCGCCTGCTTTCAAAGCAGGAAAGACATAATTCTGGATGAATTCTTTTTGGAGATTAAGGCAATAAACTTTGGAAGCTCCAGATTGAAGTGCTTTTTTTTTGATTTTTCCAAAATCAGAGCCTTGTCCAACATCAGCGATAAAAGCAATGGGATCATAATCCCTGTCTTTGAGCCAAGGAATGATACAAGATGTATCTAAGCCTCCGGAATAAGCCAAAATAACTTTCTTCATCCTTCCCTCATCTTTCTATCTTTTTGGATCTGTTATTATGATTTTTTTATTGTGTTTTTAGGTTTTATTCTTCTTCAATTTGATTTAAATGTTCAAAGAGAAACACTAATATGGATTTTTGTGTATGCAGCCGGTTTTCAGCTTGATCAAACACGATGGAATTGGGACTATCAATAACATCGGCGGTTACTTCCAGCCCGCGGTGTGCGGGCAGGCAGTGCATAAAACAATAATTCTTTTTTGCCAATTTGACGAGATCTTGATTTACTTGATATCCCTGAAAATCACCAATACGTTTATCGGAATCGGTTTCTTGTCCCATGCTGACCCAAACATCCGAATAGATGACTTCAACGTTCTTGACCGCGACTTCAGGAGAATAGCCAACCGAAATTTTAGATCCGGATTGTTGGGCATTGGCTTTACTCAAGCTAATGATCTTTTCATCAGCTTCATAACCTTTCGGGGTTGCAATATTGATGTTGATACCGATCTTGGAACAACCAATTAACAGCGAATGACAGACATTATTCCCGTCACCGATGTATGCAACCGTGATTTCTTGAAAGTTTTCAAATTTTTCTTTTATCGAATAGATGTCCGTTAATCCCTGGCAAGGATGGTAGATATCAGATAATCCATTGATAATCGGGATATTCGCGTTTTGAGTCAAGTCAACAATATCTTGATGGAGATGGGTCCGGGCAACGATCGCATCCAGGTAGCGGGATAATGTTTTCGATACGTCGGCTGTGGATTCCCGAACGCCCAAGTTTATCTCCTCGGGTCCTAAATAGATACAATTACCTCCCAGCTGAAATATGCCGACCTCAAAGGAAACACGGGTTCTGTTGGAAGGTTTTTGGAAAATCAACCCCACATTTTTTCGTTTTAAAAAATCTCCGAATCGACCTGCATATTGTTTGGCCTGATCCGTTAATTCGAAAATATGAAAAATTTCATCAGGAGTTAGATCTTGAATTCTTATCAAATCTTTTTTCATCACATTACCTCGTTATTTGTGTTAAGGCTTTACGTAAAATAAAGATCGCTTTGTCTACTTGTTTTTTCGTGACATTCAAAGCCGGCATCAATCGTAAAATATTACCTTGGGTACAGTTTATGATAAGGCCCAGGTCAAGACATTTTTCATAGATTTCTTTGCCAGGCATGGTTAGTTCGATTCCGATCATTAGTCCGATGCCTCTCACCGCGCGGATGCAGTCAAAATCATTTTTAAGTTCTTCCAGGCGTTGCAGGGTATATTTCCCCATGGCATTTGTGTTTTTCAGCATATGATCTTTTATGATGGCTTTAAAGGCGCCTAAAGCGGCTTTTGAAATCAAAGGGCTTCCACCAAAAGTCGATGCGTGCATTCCCGGTTGGAACGTGTCAGCAATCTTTTCTTTGGCAACTAAAGCGCCAATGGGTAATCCTCCCCCTAATCCTTTAGCTAATATCATCAGATCCGGGACCACAGCATAATTCTTAAAGGCAAAAAATTTTCCAGTTCTTCCCATGCCGGTTTGGACTTCATCGAAAATCAACAGAAGGTCTTTTTCATCACAAAGCTTTCTCAACTTTTGTATGTACATTGGTTCGGCTATATTGACACCGCCTTCCCCTTGGACTAGCTCAAGCATCACCGCCACGGTCTTATCCGTAATCGCTGATTGAATGGCTTGGATGTCGTTAAAAGGCACATGCGTGAAGCCCTGGGGTAACGGTTCGAAGCCGTCCTGATATTTTTTCTGACCTGTTGCGGCCAAGGCTCCCAATGTGCGGCCGTGAAAGGAATTTACCATTGTGATTATTTCAAAGCGTTCGCCTTTACCATAGGCACGTGCAAATTTTATCGCTGCCTCACAACCTTCAGCGCCGCTATTGCAAAAAAAGACTTTTCCTTTAAAGGAGTGATGAATGATCTCTTTGGCTAGCTTTACCTGGTTTGGATGATAAAAATTATTAGGTATGTGAATGAGTTTTGCTATCTGATCTCTAACAGCCGACATTACTTTTGGGTGGCAATGTCCGACATTATTGACACCCCATCCGGGAAAAAAATCCAAATATTTTTTACCATTGATATCGGTTAAAGTCATTCCCTTACCTTTGACAAAGATCAGGGGACTTCGGGTGTATGTCGGCATGACGTATTTATCATGATTTTTGATTAGAGTATTTTTATTCATATATTATCCATGTAAAATTTGCGTTCCGATCCCGCGATTGGTAAAGATTTCCAATAAGAGCGCGTGCTGAATACGGGCATCAATGATATGCGTTTTTGTGACGCCCGCTTTTAAGGCTTCAGTACATGCCCGCACCTTTGGAATCATACCTTTTTGGATCACATTGAGTTTGATCAAATTATCGATCTCATTGACAGTTAAAGTCGAGATGAGTGACTCCGGATCATTCTCGCTACGCATAACACCCTGAACGTTTGTTAATAAAACAAGCTTTTCTGCAGGCATACGGCTGGCTATGGCACTGGCTACTTCATCTGCGTTAATATTGTGCGCCTGATCATCAGGGGAAATCCCCATAGGGGATACAACGGTAATATGTCCTTTGTGCAGGTGTTTGTTGACGATTTCCTTGTCAATCGAAGTAATGGTGCCTACAAACCCAAGGTCCTTAGTAGCTTTCCGTTTTTCCACAAAAAGCAGTTTTTCGTTCCCTTTTAATCCCGTAACATCCCCTTTCAATTCGCGAATTTCTTTGACAATTTTTTTGTTGAGTTTTTCAAGTTCTTCATCAACGATAGTAAGGGTTTCTTGATCTGTGATACGGATGCCTTCATGGAATTCACTTTTTAAGCCGGATTCTTTGACCCGACTATTAATGTGGGGTCCTCCCCCATGAACGAGAATTGTGCGAATGCCGACATAACTTAGAAAGACAATATCTTCTAGGACATTTTTCCGTATCGTGTCATTATCAAGTATGCTCCCGCCGTATTTGATGACAAAAACCTTTTTCCTGAAAGCGTGGATGTAAGGGATCGCTTCGATTAAAATATTCGCTTTTTTAATTATATCTTCCATTTTAATTGTATTCTCCATTTATCTTTATGTATTCATAAGAAAGGTCGGAGGTAAAGATTTTTGCTTTTCCTTTACCAATGTTGAGCATAATGGTTATTATGATTTTCTTCTTCGTAAAAGGGCTGAAACTGATTTTGAGATTCTTTT
>JAGYNW010000100.1 GCA_018399915.1 Candidatus Omnitrophota bacterium | reverse complement strand
GTTGTTTCACGGGACGCCGACACACTTCCGCTTTTTATGGACTTTTCATAAAAATTCAGGAACACCGATTGGTATCCTTCATATTTTGCTATCTCGGGGTAATCCGTGGGGTCATGGAGAACACGTTTACTTTTATAAGATTTGTGTAAATGCAAAAGAAATTCAGGGTCAAAATCAATCTTTTTTTGAAAAAGGTATTCAAAAATATTCGCGAAATTCTGACTTGCATAAAGACGATCCAGGACAGCCCTTGATAATGCCATATGATGCCCGTAAGAAGCCACCCTCTCTTTTATGATCGCGTCCCGATGATTTTTTTGTGTAATAGCTGTTTTTATTTCCTCTAAAAGCAACTCAAAATCCGAATATTTCAACTTGTCTCCCAGCTCAGAAAATACCGTGGCGCTCCTTGCCGGGTCTGATTTCAGAGCCTCATAATTATCCCGGGCATTGGGATTATCAAAGATAAACGTATCCAGCATCTCTATTGTAGCGGGCCGGCCTTTGAAATAGAGGTCGTTTTCTTTTTTTATTTCTGTCCCCTTTTCAACAATCTTTTTATCAGGGTCAGAGCTCTGCGATTCTTGTAATACAGCAAATATGTCCTCAAAATTTTCGCCCAAAACCCTGGCCATCGCTGGCTTGATTTCTTTTAATTTGCCCCGCAACCTTATCTCGGCATTATTTCCCTCATCCACCCAATCCGCCCAATTATGATCAACCAATGTCTGAAAGAGCGCGTCCAGATCAAGAGTTTGATTATCTTTTTTAAGATCTTCTTTAAGCTTATTAAATTGTGCTTTATTGACGATTTCATAGGAATCCAGGAAATTTCTGAGAAACAGATAGGCCTGATACTTTTCCCCGTCGTATTTAAATAAAATATTATAAGAAAATTTGCTGTTGCGATCCAAATCAAATAAGGAATAAGAATCCTTTTTGGGATTCGCCTCTGCAAGGACTTTTAAGACAGACTTAACCACGGTTTCTTTTGTGCTTCCCTCAACGGCTAAAACACTCGGCATCCAATAATCGCCGTCTTTTAACGTCAGATATTTCACGTCACCACGCTTATCTTCAATGACCAATTCTAATCCCCTGTCTTCAACAACTTTTTCAAAAAGGGTTTTTTTCAGAAATCCCTGAAAATGGATATTGTCAAAAGACGCTCCGGCAAACCGGGAATTCATGAAGACCCGAAAGCCCTCTTGTTCAGGGTCTCTGGGCTGTGATTGCTCAAGAAAGGCATACATATCAAAAATATTCTGAAAAGACGCTGTTTGTTTGCTAAATACGCGATTCCCCACAATATTAATACTGTTACGCAAGTGCGGAAATGGATTGGCTAGTATCCGGTAGCCCTGGGGGCCTTCCCCAAAAGGAATGTATCTTTGCAGAGGGAACCACTTTTCAATAAATTTCTTTGATATGTTTGTCTCTCCCCGTTCAGCTTTTTTGGCAAAACTTCCCCGGTTGGCCCGTTCAGGATTGTACTGGAGATTGAACGGATACCCGGTCCCATCCTCTCTGGTTACAGACACAGACGTTGTTTCTTTGGTAACGCCTTCGACCACACCCTCACTCACGATCCCTACTTTAATCTGCTCAAGAAACAAAATTTTTATTGCCTCATCATAGCCCCATATTCCCTCGGCAACATTTTTGTTGACAATCTCGATCAGCAAATCATTCATGTCCGCGTACCGCGCCGCGGCTTCACGGAGGCTTTGGAGCGCTTCATGAGAATTCTGCCCCGGCAAAACCCTTTTTATTTCTTCATCAAAATACTTGACGAATCTTTCAAACAAACTTTTATTCGAGGGAAAATCAATGATCGGGATAATATCATTGCCTTTTTTTTCTTTCGCTATCCGAATCCGCACAGCACGTATCACGTCAAAATAGGGAGCGTTCTTTTCCCCTAAAAACAGAGAAAAAGTTTCTTTTCTTTGCTGATATTGCCCCGGATTATTTCCCCCGGGGAGGGCCCGGTGCGACCTTACCTCTTGCGGCACAAAAGTTAAGGCATTCAAAACAGAAATAAATTTAATGTCTTCCCTGAAATGCAAATCTTCCTTGTTATCCGCGTCTTTCCTGCGGCCAACAACGGCCTCAATGTAAAACCCGTCATTAACCGCAATCTTCAAAGAATTAACGCGGCTTAAAGGTTCTGATTGCCGCCTTAAATAAAGGGAAAATGACCGCGCCTCACTTTGCCCCCCTTCAATTTCCTCAAAAGGAATATCCTTACTTGTAAATTTTTCATAAAGTTCTGTCAACATATCCGCGTTAATGTCTGTGTCTGAAGGTAAAAATAATTTTATCGATCCTTTTGCCTCATCCAAAAGAAGCCGTTCTTCCATATCATAATAATCCAAAAATTTTATTAATGAAAACAACGAAACTTTACGCGCCACGGATAATTCCGGATTGGCTTGGCCAGCCCGCGGAGCAATCGGCATGGCTGAATCTTTTGCGTGTCCTTCCAGTTCAACCGCGACTTCAGAATAATTTCCCACGGGTTGCATTTGAACAGCGGCCAAAGTATCTTCCCGCTTGACCGTCATGGCCACATCCGCCTTAAACCCGCCACTGAAATATTTGCGCGGGATCACCTGCCTTTTCAGAGGGTCATAATCATTACGGATATAATTGTAGACCCCTTTTTTGTAGGCCTCCATGTACTTCCCGTAAATCTTTTCTTTCATCTGAAGATCGTTGTTCTGCAGACCCCTCGTCTTGTTTTGGTCCGCGTAGACCTTATTAAGAATGCTGTTGCGCAAGGTCTCCTTGTACCACTTGGCCAAGATCAAAGAATGATAGATCTGACGTAAAGGCGCGAAATTCTCACCTTCATTCACCTCTTTTTGAATGGCCGGGATGATTATCTCTTTGATCACTTCAGAGGTTACCGGATGACGTTCGGAAGCCGTCGCTTGCGTGTCCGTTGATCCCCGGCCGTTAAAGAGGTGATAATCCATATCCGTCAACACCTTAAGCCTGCTTTCAGCCACATACACTGTATGGTTATGTTCATACACGCTTGCTTTCTCCGGAATGATCCATACCTTATTAAACGTATCCATGGGGATTTCGGTTATCCCGTATTTTTCCCACGCCTGCTGATACACTTTATCCCAAAACTTTTTCCCTATTTCCTCTTCCGGATACATCAAAGACGCAGTAAATTGCTTCAGGAGATAATCTTGCGCCAATAAATCCTGGCCTAATTCCGTCTGGCCCAAAATCTCAGGAATAATTTTGTCTTTTTCGTAAGGAGATAAATTAACCCACAATTCTTTCTGCGGAACCGTGAGCGAGGCTAAAAAATATTTAACAAGTTTCGAGGATTCTTCTTTTAGAAGGCTGCCTTCCAGGGCGGTATTGCCATTGTCCACAATAAAATCAAATTTGAGAGGGTTCTCCGGATGGATTGTCATGCCCTTAAGCATAACCGGCACAAATGCGTTGGACGGCATCACCATCGCACCTGTCTGCGGCAACGGCGAAAGGGCTTGGGCATAAACCCAAGGCGGGACCTGACCGAAAACAAAACTCATGATCAGCACAAACACCACGGAAAAACGCGCGAAAGAGAAACAGCTCTTCTTTTGTTTCGAAGACATAAGTAGCTCCTTGTTTTTAGTATCTAGAATACTTTTTGCAGGAAAAATTATTAACTCAGATGGAATCCGTGGCTTATTCCTCTAAATTAACAAACGGCTTTTTCCCTTAAAGTTGAATGGAATCTGTATTAAAAGTATATCATGCGCAACTAAAATTTCAATATCAAATGGATGGCTTTTAAAATAACGTGAAAAACAGCTTTCATCAATAAACGCTTAAAACATGGGAGAGACTTGTCACCGGAACAATATTGATAATAACCGGGGCAAACCCCGTAAAATCAGGACCATGGCATAAAGCTGCCTCTTCATGAAAATAACCGCTTTCCAATCCTGCGCCGTGGGTTTCAATCCTCAGTCCTTGCGCGTTAAGATCAATCCCACCCACTTCCTTGTCTGCGGGAATTCCGGACTGCGGCTTTTTTTCTGCCAGTCCCTCTTCCAGAAGTGTTCTGGCTTTCTCTTCTCCTAAAGAAAACATAAACGTGAAAAACCGGTTCAATAAAACCTCAATGAATTCAAGGCTTTCTTCGGGCGATCCGGGCTGAAGCTGTTGGGCGTATTCCGCGGCAAGTTCGTCTTTTGAATAATTCTCCGCCGCATACATTACTAATAAATTGACCTCCATGGGAGAAAATCCTTCTTTTGCTAAAAGATCCCGGAAGTTATTTTGAAACTCTAAAAATTCCAGCCGGCTTGAACCCACGGCATCCTCGCTCTGCAGATCCAGAACAGTGGGCCCTGTTCTTTGCTCATTGCTGTAAGCGCTCTTATCCCCCTCCAAAAGAAAGTATTCCCTGGCTAACCGGAAGGCCTGTGAATAGATATGCGGATTCAAGTTTTCGCGCAAGTATTCTTTTAAAGATTTATTGTAATAAATTTCTTTATCTGCGTATTCATTAATCAGCATAATCAGCTCTTCCTGCCCGAAGGAGACCAAGCTCTCTATGGTTACCGTTCCTGTTATCCTGTTTCCAAAAACCTTTTCCAATCTCCCGCCGTAAATCACCCTTTTCGCGATCCGTTGCAATTGTTTCACATGACTGAGAACCAATACTTTTTCAGCCGATTTATTGCCTAACCTGACCTGATTCGCCAACCTTTTGATCTCGGCTTCTTCCAGCACGCGCACATAAGGTGTGTCATCCTCAGGGCCCTCAAGCGATGGAGGGATTTTAGCATCATGAATCTTCCAACCAGGCGCGATGTTTTCCACGATCTGTTTATCCCAGTAACGTATCCTGCCATTCAAATAGTTGATCGAAATCGTGTTTTCGTAGTTCAACAATTTCCCTTCGTAATAATACGTTTCCGGAATAACGCCTAATAGCGAGAACAATTTTAAAATATTGGAAGTATCCAAATAATACATAGTTTGATTGTACAAACGCTCCGGGACATCTTTCATCTGAGCCTTGAGAGTAATTTCGTCTATTTCCGGGTGACTGATCAATTGTTTGAGCACATAAGTTCCTATTTCAATCATAAATTCCAGGTTGCCATCATAATCAATATGCCGGAATCCCGGAATAAATTCATTGCCAATATGCCATAGGAGCATGTCTTTAACACGGTAATTCCGCGCATGCTCCTCATGAAACCTTTCTGAAAAAAACCGTGAAAGAATCTTTTTGGATTCAGCGCTCAAAGAGGAAGATTTAGATAAAAGCTCCCCGATGCCGTTAATGTAGACCATCAGTTGGTCCTTGTCTGTCAGTTCGGCATCGAATTGTTCATTAAAAAAATTGACCCGATAATGACCATCCGCGATTTCCGTGCTTCTGCCAACAGCTTTCTGCGCGTTCCTGGCTTGGGCTTCATTTAATTGGCGGACCTTATCCTGAAAGGCCTTAAGCTGAACAAGGTTCTCTTTTTCCCGGGTAATATTTTGAATAAAATCCTTGGCCATTTCATTATCCGCCTCCGGGTAGAAACCATCATCCAAAACAATACTCTTGATCATATCACTCATCCAGTTAACTTTTTCGACATGTTCATCAATGGTATTTTTAGCCAGTAGAACAATGAAATGGACATCTTGGGTTTGGCCTAACCGATACAATCTACTGATTATCTGTTCACGTTCAATCCAGGGGCTGTCAACCAGGACACCGTATCTTGCCCCGGTAATATCAACAGACTCGCCCAATGTTTGGTATGTGCTGATCAGTATCATCGGTTTCTGCGAACGATTGAAGGTGTTAAGGATATCCTTTCTTCGGCGCTGTCGGATATTCCCGTGGATCACAAGAACAATATGCCCCTCTGACTCATAACGCTTCTTCAGATCCTCAAGGGTTTTTCTGGATCCGGTAAAAACAGCCAAACTTTCGCTTTTTTGTAAGACAACATCCTTGACAATATTATCCAGAGCTGTGTATTTGGCTGAATGGGAATCCCTTTCTTTGATGGAAATTTGGAAAGGCTCTCCATTAATATCGATGATCCCCCCATCTTTAAGGGGGGAAACTCTGGTCTGGCCGGAACCATCCACATAAGCAACCTCGGGTGCGGCAGGTTGTTTGAATGACATTTTACATAAAGCGCCATTTATGGTTAAATAATATTTTCCAGCTCCGAGTTGATGAACTTGTTTTGTTTTGGTATTGATAAATGAAATATCGCGGATCAAAGCGGTGTCGACCGCGGCTTTGATCAAATTATTAAAAGGCCCGAACCAGTTCTGTTTACGAGCGTGTTTCTGTGCCGCTTCAAAATAATTCGCTTCCACCTGACGGTACAAAGCCGCTTGTTCTTGCCCCATATCTACAGGATAGACTTCTATCTTTAACGCAGGCAGGTCCGCCAACACGTCAGAGATATGACGCCTTAACATAAAACCTTTAAATTCCGCTTTGAGTTTTTTAATCCCGGCAGAAGTCCGGTAGGTTCTCAAAAAAGTCTTTCTGTCCGGATAAACTTCAGGATAAAGCCAGTGCAATAAATTAAAAATCTTGCCGATACTCCTCCCCTGCTGCGCTGAGGCGCTGATAAGGATTTTATATTCAGCGTCAAAATATTTAACCGCGTCAGTTAGTTGAGAATTATTTTTCATCCTGTGGCCTTCATCCGCAATAACAAAATCAATACCCAACTCCTGAATCCGGTTCCTTAGAGCCTGCGCGCTTTCTCCTCTTAAGATCTCATAATTAGCGATAATGAACCGCGCGTTCTGGGCTTCTGCCCATTTCTTGGGGGCCTCGAAATCCTTCCGGCTTTTAATGACAAAGACCTTTTGTTCTCCCTTCAGATGCTTTTCAATATCTCTGATCCATGTATTATCGATCGAGACACTGGGACAAATGATAAAAACTTTTTGCGCTCCTTTCCCGTCATAAGCATTCACCGCGGCCCCTAAAGCCTGAAGCGTTTTTCCTAATCCGGGTTTATCTGCCAATAAAACCCTTTTATCTTGTAAAATCGTTTTTATCCCGAATTTCTGATAAAATTTTAATTGGGTCGTCGTCCTTATTCCGGCAATCTCAAAATCTTTTAAAGTTTTATAAATCTCAACCACTTCT
>JAGYNW010000010.1 GCA_018399915.1 Candidatus Omnitrophota bacterium | reverse complement strand
TCTGTAACTATTACCAATGGCACATCGCAAACGCTTGGGGAACTGGTTTATGCCAATGTTGAGATGGGTGATAGTGTCAAAGACGGTGAGGCTGTCGGTATCCGCGTGCTTACTTCTGATAAGGCGGGAGATGACCGTAGCGATGAGCAAAAGATAAAAGACAGGATCGTTGCCGAAAATCAAGCGATTGCCGATAAGATGCGTGAGTTAGAGAGATTGGATGCCGAAGGCAAGGCCTTCATTGAAAACATGATTAATGTCACGGAAGAAAAAGAGGCTCCGCTTGCAGACAGGACTAAAGCTATCAGCGCCTTTGGTGCCAACCCGGTTGATGTGATGGAAGGTATGGAAGAACGCTTGAATGCGGCGCAAACCCAAGACAAAACACGCCTCAATGCGTACGCCGGTATTAATTATGCGACAACGAATCCGTTAGGCGCCTCCTTTGACCTTGGTTCCGGCTTGAGCGCGAATATCGGCGTTTTGGTGGATAACCGCTTGGCAGATGTTCTTAACACCTTCAATGCGATCATGGGCGCCGAGGAACTTCTCGGAGGCGGCATTTCCGGATACGCGGATGTCACCGGCGTACTGTTTACCTTGGATACTATGGCCAAGGCCTTCAACGCTATTCAGGAACAAAGGATTGATTTCAACCAACGAGGCGGCATTTACAAATATTCTGAAAAAGCCTTCTGGCATCCGTACCGCATCGCAATTGATGCAACGACAAGAAAGATTGCGGATCCGACCATTGTTCAGGATGAAGCCGGCCGCTGGATGTTCGGCGCTGCGGACAGCGCTCATGAAGTTTCTGTTACTCCGGCCGAAGGATTGAAAGATCTGTTCCGCACCACATTCGGCCGATTGCCGCTGATCGGCAAACTTTTTGGAGACGCGGATGCGCCATACATCTGGGATCAACGATATCCGGTTTACGTGCCTGGCATCGCGCAGCTGGAGTTCATTATCGAATCTGTCCGCAATGATGATCCAAACTACATTTATGTGATCCAACGCGGCGTTAAAGACGAGAAATTTGATCATGATGATGATCTTTCAACACCAATGCATGACGCGGCCGAATATGTCTTTGGATACCGATATGATATCAACAGCGCAGGCAAACAAGAATATTTCCGCACCCGCATGTTTATTGAAGAGAACGATCAGCTGGTATTGAAAGAATGGCTCGCGCAAGAAGAAAACGCGATGTTTAACCGAAAGCCAGGCGAATTCACAATCTTGCCGTCTAAGACGATCATTGATCAAATGGGTGAAATGGAAAATATTTTCCGCGGAAGCGATGAACATGGCAACAAGATTCTGGCTGCGGCGATTGATCCGGTTACCGGACGCATCATCAAGACATATTATGAATTTGACGGACTTCCAGTGGTTAAAGATGTCATCAGTTTGAACCGCAACGGAAACACGATTTATCTCGGGAAACCGGATATGGATATGCCGGTTGATATGAGCCTGTCGATGGGACAAAACGCCGATGGCGAGCCTATCCATCCGCGCATTGTTTACAGCCAATATGCGATGGGATTAGATTACTTGTTTAACACCCGGCTGACAGCCGCGGAAAAACAAACCATTGTCGAAGAAGGCCGCCAAGTTCCGCTGGCCATCGCGCACCTGCCGAACCGGTCCGTATATGTTTATGATCAAGCCGATATCAATGGATTGATCACCCAAGTATCGGGCGGACGTGTTAAAGGAACGGTTGTCTGGAACATTGATGGTAATCAGTCAAGAGTGAAATTTGTCGATGCGTCTGATAAATCCACCTTGCTTATTTTGGCAGGATTAGGTGTGGATGCCACGGAAGAAGAGTTCGGGGTGCTGGAACTAGGTGCCAATGCCGTGGATTATTACCGGGAAATTTTAAGCAATACTGCCATGGGCGTTGTGGTCAATCGTGAAGGAACACATGATCTGATCGAGTCTGACCAAGAAGTTCTGACACAAGATGTCATCTTAACCGTACCGGCCGATCAAGCTGCCGCGGTTACCAAATATGTTCAAAGACAAAATATTACCATTGAAGGCATTACCGAGCTTTGGCGTAAAGCCGGTTTAGTCAATGGAGAAGTCGATATCGCGGTAATGGAGACCTTAGAAACAGCTATCAGTAAAGCCCAAGCCGAATATCAATCATTGCAAAAAGCGTATGAAGGTCTGGTTAAACAATTGGAAGAATTGCGAACATCCGGCAACAGCGACTTATTCCTGGCAGAAGTCAAGGCCATAAACGGCATGTTGGAAAACTTGGTTGAAGAAGATCAAAAGCTTTGGTGGAGTCATATTCTGGAAAGAACGCTTATCGATATTGCGGATGCTAAAGATATGACGCAAGATCAATTGGAAGATTATATTAAGGCCAATAGCGATGCTGACAGCGTGGAAGATTTCTTAAGGACCCTGATCAATGAATATTTTGATGGCGTTGAATCGGCTGCTGGCTTATCTAAGGAAATCCAGGATATCAAGGATTCCATTAAAGATATCAATGATTATCTGGCCTCTGATAAAGAAGTTTATCTGGTTGATTTCTATGAATTCAATGACCTGGATTCTTCAGCCGATGAAAAGATCGCTGCGGCTTCTGCTCAAATCGTAAAATCTCAAGAGGCGATTGCCGGCTTGCAAGAAAAGGCGGAAACAGGGGGTGTCTGGAACGAAGATGATACAGAGGCATACTTGGAATTATTCTTATCCTTCGATGAAATATCCGAAGGGTTGAAATATCTTAACTATGATGATGGGGAATTTGACAAATACGCCTCTCAAATGGGCAAGATCGAACGCACACATGAGGCCATTAACTTCTGGGAGAAAGAATATGATGAGGCCACAGATCCGGAACACAGACAGTTTGCGGCGGATATGGCCGAGCATCAACGTCAATGGGAAGATTACTATACGCATCTGGAACAGTTGTTACAAGATATGAAGTGGCATTATATCGTGAAGGTTGAAGGCGCGTCCTTGATTTCCAATGCCCGTCATTTTATCTTGAACCGCTTGATCCCGATGGAACAAAGAAAAATCGATCTCTTAGGCGGAGACGCGTATCCGACAACCGGTGTTGCTGATACCAATACAGACATCGAGTTACTGCAAAGATCCCAAACAATTGCGATCAAGGATTGGGAAGGTCTTCCCTTCTTATCCGTGAAACAAGTTGTCGCGTTCTTAAACGGCAGAGGCGAACGCGAGGCTGAAATCCAAGGCTGGATCGAAAGATTCACCAAAGGGTTGGACGTTCATAAAGATAATCCTGAAGCCGTGGCCTTGTTTGAAGGTCTGATCGCGAATTTCGAGCAAGAAATTACCTATATTTATGCTGAGGCCACAGATGAATTAAATCTTTATTTCCAATACTATTTACCGGAATCCACCGTGGATCCAACGATTGAAGATGTATTGAACGCATCCCTGATTTCCCTGGAAAGAAAACTGGAAATTTATGAAGCCCGCTTGCCACTGTTAGCACAATTAGAGGCTGATGGATGGAATGATTTTGCGCAAGGCGATTTTGTCGGCAGAGAACAAGCCTTAAAGGCATTAGAAGTGGTGGCGGCTCGTGTCGGATTCGGAAAGAATCCTCTGGAAGCTGTTTTAGGCAATTTGAGTACAATCCATGATATCAATAAACGCACACTGGATAGAAACGCGCAGATCCAGGCAGCCAGAAGAGCGACCGAAGAGACGCAAGAAAAGGCCCAAGAAGCTTACGCGAACTACTTGCGTAGCTTAGAACAATATAATCAAACATTGGCCCTGAACAAGAAAGCCGGTATCGCTCAATTGGAGAATGAAGCCGGGGTATCTGCCGCGGATAGAGAAGTTCAAAGAGCGATCGAAGAATACTACAGCCGTCTGCAGCGCGGTCCGCCGGCCATTGAGCAAGTCGGAAGCAAATTGTATTACTTCGGCAGAGAAGTGGATTACGCCTTGAGCCTGAAAGATGAAACCCCGATCGAGTTCACTTCCTCTATGGACCTGACCAAGCTGGATGGCAGTGCTGGATTTACAGCCGGCACACGCCATTTTGCCGTAAGCAATATAGCTGAAAATCTTGATCTGTACTTCGGAAGTATCCAGCCGCAAGTAGAGGATGTTGATGGACAAATGGTCGATCAACGACAATATTTACTTTTGAACGTCCGCTTGTCTGAAAAGGAATCGGAAACCTTGTTGCATAAATTCGGTATCGGCGCGGAAAATCAAACCCTGGATGAACCGGTCATGCTCATCATTGACAGCATCGGGTATCGCAACGGTAAGGTTTACGCGGGTATCGTGGGTGTTGCCAAGGTTCATGATGAAAGCCGTACCCGCGCGGTTGACGCGATCGTGGACTTCGCTATTGACGAAAAGAACAGCCTTATCTTCGAGGCAGGATTCGCGCAAGGTGAGAGCAAAGATACCATGGAAACAACGCTGATCGATCCTGTGACCGAAGAACATATTTCCGACAATGTTTATCTGCTAAGCAGTACAGACGCATTTAATTATCAAAAGATCTCCTTCAGACATCAATTTAACGAAGCCATGGCCATGTCCTTTGCGATCACCCGCGCTCATGAAGGCGAGTTCTTAGGCGTGTTTGAAGAACAAACCAGCGTCTTCGCCTCGGTGGGTATGGATGGCACGGTTACTTTCCATAAAGACGCAGCTGAAAAAGCCGCGGATAAAGCCGCTGCCCAAGCGGTTATCGCGGCACAAGAACGAGGCATCAAAGACCGCGAGGAACTCAATGCGATCGCCAAAGAAACATACGCCAAGGAATACGCGCGCACATTACAGCAAGTCGCTTACAGTGTGGAAACCGGATATGATCCTGATCGGGAAAAAGCCCGGGCCGCGTTGAGCTTACGCTACAAAGCGGTCAGCGGAACCTACTCTTATATTGAAGGCGTGGAAACCGGATCAATAAGCTTAAACGTCTTAACTACGCCGAGCAGCAAGGTCGCGGTCAGATACGCGCATAATTCTTTAGGCAGTGATGTCATTACTCTTCAAGCTACCAAGAAAATATCTGAATCTACAACGGTTAAAGGCGGCATGAACACCGAAGGCACTTATTCTGTAGGCGTTGAACATAATCTGCTTGAATCGGATCTGTTTGATATGTTCGGATCCTTCTTCGGACGTGATAAAGGTGACGATGCGCCGCGTTCGGTTGACGCGCCGTTGACAGAAGCCGACCGCCGCTTAATGGCTCAAGCGTCCACTGAAGACGCCAAAGAGAATATATACACATTTGAGAGTGAAGGATATGATGCGCTCAGAACACATACCGTGACCATTGAACGCGGCACCAATGACATTGTGGTTTACTATCCGGAACATGCCCGCTTCATGCAAGAAATGTATGGCGAAAAGACCCAAGATGCCGCAGTGGCCCGGTTCTTTGACGGTAGTATCCGACAAGGATTGAGTGAGGCGCAGTACACGGTAGCCCGACGCCTGGGTGACTTAAGCGTGGACGAATTAGCGCAAGCCGGCATCACCGCCCTTTACAGCGCAGGCACAGATAGGGATGAGCTGGGATATGTGATCACGGTTACCGATTATAAAGCAACCGGAAAAGACGTATCTGTAACCATCGGTGATAGCGATACAAAGGTTATTCTTCCGGCAGACGCAGCGGTATACGAGCTGGATATGCGATTTGCAGACAATGCGTATCCGATCGTTGTTGAAGAAACTATCCCAATGCGCGAAAAAATCGTTTCTTACCTGGATGCTGAGGCGGATGAAGGCGAAGACGCTTATGGATATATTCACGTCAGAGGCGTGGGCATGATCAAGGTCACCAAAGCCATGTTGGAAGACCTGACCGATACGGATAGGCACAACGGTGTGATTTATGGTGAGGTGATCGCAACCAGGGCAAATGGCGAAAGAGTATACCGTTATACAACCGACTTATTCACTTCTCAAGATGAATCCAGAGCCGAAGTGATCCTTGGCTTGTTCGGCTTGCCGGTCTTCCATGAAAGAGCTGCAAACATAGCTTTTGAGAGCACAAGCAAAGGCGAAGCTAAAATAAAGGCACCGGATTTCCCTGCGGCCTCTGAGATCACAGATATAAAACAAGGGCTGACCCAAGAACAAATTGATACTTGGGCACAGATGCCGGATGATTACGCTGAGATGAAAGCCAAACTAGAGGCCAGATTTAATGCCTTGACAGAGGATCAAATCAATCATGTCGTTGGAGAATACGAAAAAGCGAAAGACAGAATCGTGGCCAGCGAACGGTTGAAAGAGATTCAAACCCGGTTGATGGCTGGTGACGCTGCGGCTCCGATGTATATCATCAGCTCGATTGATCCGGAAAGCCTGTATGAAGAGATCAAGACTGTCGCGGCCTTTGAAGATTTGCAAACGTTGATCTACCATCCGACTACGACCGTAACGTTACACAAACATCCATATGACAGCACGGATATTCTGGATATGGCGGATGTGAAATCCTTCCCGAGACTGCAAACCGAAGAGATTGAAAACTACATTAAGACCCGTCGAAGCTTCCACGTGGTGGTTGAATGGGTGGATGAAAACGGTGTTACACGGGAAGGCATCTTAAACGCCGGGGAGAAGGCCGCTGAGGTTTCTAAAGTAATGATAGAATCCGCAGCCGCAGAAGGTAAGATCAAAAGCGCGTACAAGGATATCCTGCAAATGCGCAGCGTAAAAGATCAGATCCGGGCGATCAAAGAATCCGGCCTGTTTGACGGTACGCGCATCGCCCTGGCCGGCACAGAAGAAACCATCGCGGTCAGCGACATTGACCTGACAGATGAAGCCGCATTCAAGGCCCTGAACCTGGATCTGTTGGTGGCCGCTCACGTGAGTCGAAACGGTTATGGTCACGTGACAGGAGTGGAATACTTCCTGACCGCTAGCGATATCCGCCAGGAAGCCGCGCATATCAATGCGGGGGTCAGCCATGAACCGCATACGCATGTGCCGTTTGTTGTCAGGGATTATGCCGGGCATGTTACAAAACTTGATTTTTCTGAGGTTGGTTTGAATGGAGGAACAGTTTTAAGAGGGTTGATTGAAAATGGTATTCTGGAAAATGTTTCTTCAACAGAGGTGCGGTTAGCAGCTAACTTAGACCAAAATAAAGATCGTATACGGGAAATTGCGGGAAGTGATTTTGACAAGGTTTGGGCCATGTTGCGACAGGCCCATGAGAAACAAGGCCAATGGCGACAGATCAAATACTATCCGTACAACAACGCGCAGGCCTTAAAAGAGTTCAGTTTCCGCAGCGCTGAAGAAATGGCTAAGGATAAAACCCGATACGGAAGCGCGCAAATGGGGTTATATGCCGAAGGGGCTGCCGGGCGTGTACGCGGTGAGATCGCATTCGGTCCGAACTTTGATTATGTGGAAGAATTCAAGCTGTCAATGACCAAGTATCTGGCCACCCGCGAGGTTGAATCTCTAGAAAAACAAAAAGTTTATTTGGAAAAACAAAAGACCTTGCAAGGTATTATGGTCCCGATTAATATCGCGGCGGGCATGGCCGGCATACCGGTACCGTTGAGTCCGATTGTCGGATTCTTGTCCGACATCTTTAACCGGCCGGATAAGAATCTTGCCGGCGCGCCGTCTGTTGAAACACAAGAACAAGTTTACGCGCAATATCTGTTCTACGCAGATCTGAAGACCGCTAACCCGGCTACGATAGAGTCCATGGATCGCGAAGAACTGGATCGTCACATGAGCAGGCAATGGGCTGTATTATCAAGCGAGCGCAAAACAGATTATGCTGATCGAGCTGCCGCGATTATCCGCAACGGTATCAGCGATCATGACGCTGAAGCCATGGTAAACTTCCTTGAACGACGCAAAAGCGAAGCTAACTTCTTATTCAAGATGAGCTTGATCTCTAGTGCCTTGAGCATAGCCGGATCAATAGAGGCCTTGAATACCCGAACCGTGACCGATGACGATTTCAATCAATGGCAAGAGGCCAAGAACGGAACCGTGGTAGACATCCTGACACAAAAATATATCAGCATCACCGGCGAGATGAATATCCCGCAAGTGATGAGCCTGCTGCTGACCGGCGAGGGATTGAATTACGTGCCGTTGTATCAAATGGACGGTGGTGCCTCTGCGGTTTCTAAATTGTTCAGCGTGTTCTCTGTGACCGCGGATATGAAGGCCTTGATCAATGAGCTATTTATGAGCAAGAGCGATCCGCTGAACAAGCCGGTCATCAACGCCTCCAGCAAGACATCATTCAACCTGTATATCGCGGGCTACGGCTTGAACCTGAACTTTGAAGCGGAAAAGGTCAATACCTTATTAGACATTAACAATGACGAATCGGGCATGGCGTATATGGTGAAACCGGTGCGGTTCGGAACCGATGAGGTCGTGGCCTATGATAAGGAAGAATTCCAGCATTTATTCAAGACACCGGGTGAGGCACGCATCACCGTTGCTGAGGTATCTAACGGCAGCAAGGTAGCCCGCGTGCCGGTGTACCTCATCAGCCATAAGGACGCCGAAGGCGATGAAACATTACACGTCTTTATGCTTACCCCATCCGGCGTTGAGTATTTCTTGGAGAAGGTCCGCTATGAAATCGAGACACGTAAGGATTATTTCAAGGCGGTGGAAGAACAAGGCGTGATGGTGCACACCGCGGCCAACGGCGGCACATACGCGCAAAATAACGCGTCCGGGTTCTTTGAATCATTTGATTGGCAAGAACGCATCTCGTATCCGTCAGCCTATACATGGGATCAGTCCTTGATGGTTGAAGTCGCCTTAGCATCTGACAATGAAGCATTGGCCCAAGCAATATTGGATCTTTATCAATCCATTTATGCGGCATTGGTGAAGAATGGGGATCCGTTCCAGGGCTTCAGCTCCAGCTTTAACGCGGAAACCGGGGCAGCGGATGGCGCGCGCCAAGTGGGCGCGACAGCAGGTATCGGTTTGGCCATCATGAGCTATGAAGAGGCCACAGGCGATAGAACAATGTATAGGGAAATGAAAATAGCGATTGCTGACTGGCTGGTAGAGATGTCTGAAGTGAACGGCGGCGCTTTACGTCATCATCCGATGAGCCGTTTTGAACGAGATCAATTGGCTGAGGCCCAAGCCGCGTTGAAGGCCGCGCAAACACCAAAAGAAAGGGCAGCGGCGGAATTAAGGATCGTTCAGTTGGGCGACAAATACGCAGAGCCGAACGCGATCGCCTACGCGTTCTTAAGCCAAGTTGACAAGCATAATAACGCTTATGCCGAAGCGGCTCAAGGCATTCTGGACTGGATCACCTCAGATGCGATGCAAACCGGCGCCGGAATTAAAGTAGATGGATTGATCCGCAACGGCGCGGGCCGCGAAGGATGCTCGCTTGACGCACAAACCCGCTGGATCCTGGCCTTGGGCCCGCAAGAATTCATGAACGCCTTTGGCATGAGTGCGAAGGATTATAAAGAATATTTAAGCCGGATTGAAGATCAATTTGGCGTTACGGTCGAATACGCACCAAAGGGCATTCGCCATACCTCTGTCACGGCGACAGACTTTGAAGAGATGGTCAAACAACCCAAAGCCCTTTATGCAGAGTTAGAAGACAAAGGGTATATTAAGGATGAAAATATCCAGGATCGATTCCGAATGTTGGACAACGCGGAGGCGCTGAACCTTTCTGATCGTTTTGAAGACAAACAAAAAGATATCTTTGACCTGCTTCGCCGCAAACAAGGCGTTAGGATGTTTGACATCGCCTGTGATTTCAAGGCTTCTAAAAGAGAAGACTTGGAAAATAAGGAAGAACGCATCGGATTTGCTGAAGTTTCCGCGGAAATGATCCTGGCCTACAAGTTGTCCGCAAAGATGTTTAAAGATGAAGAAGGCGGGATGTATGATCCGGCTTATGCTGAGACCCTGGAAGAAAAGATCGCCCTTTATGAAAAACAAATTGAGTTGTTGCGTAACGAAGACGGCACCTTACCGCAGGCCACAGAGAAAGAACGTGATTCCGGATTCGGTTATTACACGATCATGGGATCCCGTTCCTTAGCCGCCTTGGCGCAAACCGACCTGACCAAGATCGGTGAGAACATCCATACCCCGGTCAGAGAGAGCGAGGCTACTTTACCGGCATTGAATATCCCGGCTGAGGCATTAACTGAGGAAGACCGGCGCCCGGTTGTCCGTGTAGGTAAGGAAGCCAAAGACGAAGTCAAGGTATTGCGCAATTACCTGATGGATAAAAAACGCATCAGTGCAATCCCGCAAGAACAAAGAACTGACGCGCAAGCCGAACGGTTGGCGATCGCACGCAGCCAAACCGTGGGCACCGAGCTTGTGTGGGCGGATCCGGCTAATGGCCAAGAGTTGGTGACTATAGAGGACGGAGTTAAGAAACATTATGTGCTGATTGCCTCTGAGGACGAGGTCAAAGAATCCGTGGAGCTGGCCGAAAAAGCCTACGTGGACGCGCAACGTATGGCATTGGCCAAGAGCGGCGCGGTCACTGAAGCAGGCGACTTCTCCCAAGGCGGTGCGGTATTCGCCCGTCAAACAGTTGGAACGAACGGCATTGAGGCCGGCGCGCCGTATGAAGACGCCCAGGGCCATGTGATCTCTGATTCCCGCGCTGTGGAAGGATTATTCGACCTGATCCGTGAATTGCCGGCTCAAGAACGCAATTTGATCAAATTCAGGAATTTTGCTAACTTCCCGATCAAGGTCGGGTTTGACGCTCAAGGCCATGTGACCTTTGATGAAAGCAAAACCGAAGAGTATGTGCTGGCCACGATTATCTTCGCGCTGGAAGGCAAGGTCTTCACGGCTGACAAAAACCGCAATAACGGTAAACAAGAGATCCAGGTTTATGAGGATGGCATGTTGCTGGCGACGATCAATGACGCGCGTGTGACTATCGTGACCAATGATGAAGTCATGAAATATGAGACAGCCACCGAGACTTACGTGAACACGGTTCCGTTCCCTGGCCCCGAGGCACTTGAAAGCAAAGCGGCATTAAAGGCGTATTCTGAGAAAGTGAAGGCCCAAATTGAAGCCGGATTGTTAACCAAGGTGGAAGAAACGCGCACGTACCGCAAAACATTCCCGGATCTGGATAAGGTGATGGCGGATATCCACGCGTATCAATATAAACCGTTCCTGGAGAAATTAAGAGTAGATTATTTGACGGGTGAAATATCCCTGGATACATACGGATTATTTGATCAGCCTATTAAACGGGTGACACCCAATTATATTGCGGTAAATGAATTCACTAAATACGGATTCTTCCGCGGGTCCAAGGTTTACTATAACCGTGATGAGATCCCGGGTGACGGACAATTAACGAACGAAGAATTGCGCGAACGCTTAACGGAGCCGGTGAAAGGGGATCTCAGATTTATTAATACAACGCCGGTGGTAGGGGATACAAAAGATATGCAAGAATATGATTATCAGGTCATGACGCGCAGATATGATGTCGCCAAGGATCTTTATAAATTCATTCTGATCGACAACGCGGCTCTTGGCCGTAAAGCCGGCGAGATATACACTGAGATCGTGCCGACAGAAGAAGGCCGCACAAGAGAATTCACGCGAGGCGTCAAACAATTTTATAGCCCGGAATATTATCTGGGACATGTTCCGTACGCGGCCATCAAGGTCTCCAAAGATACCGATGATCTGTTAACGACCACCTTTACAGAATCCTATGACCTGTTGACACGTTCTTCCCAAGGCACAGAGATCGATCATACACGCGGTAATAAAGAAACCACATACGTGTGGGATTACCGCTGGGAGGCACCGGTGAAGGCTTTGGCGCGTGACAGCCAGGGAACCTCCCGACTGTCCATCTATGAATACAACCGCAATGAGACCATCTCAGAAGTTGACACCAGAGCGAGTCTCACGATGGATGAACAAGGGCCAGTCTTAAGTGATGCCAGGTCTGTCTATGATCCGCAAAAACATGTTTGGAACGCGACTGACAAAGAATTCGCTGTGGGGCTTCAAGAAACACATGTCGCCAAGACGGCAAAAGAATTGAGAGGCGCTTACGGAACATTAGCCTACAACGAAACGATTTACTCGGATGGTATTAACCGAAGGACAGTTCCCCTCTACGCGGATAGCGGAAAAGAAACGGGAAGTTATGAGAGAGTTGTTGGCGATAACCAACAAAAGATTGATGAGGGTCTCACATTTACGATTGAAGGAGTTGAAAGAGAAAATATTACTGGAGTTGTGAAGATTGAAGATGGAAAAACACCAAGCCGCCAGATCGTTACCGCGGTTAACTTGCGCAAGATGGAACGAACACCGGATTATGCGGGTGTGGTTCAAACCATTTATGAAAAAGGATTGATCAAACAAAATACGACGGGCCATATGCGCGTTCCGGATGTCTTTACGGACTATACATCATTACTGGAGAGGGCTCAGTTAGAATCCGAGGCTTCTTCTTATAGAGATAAAGATGATTACGGACAAATGGATGAAAGTACGTTGCGGGGCTGGATAAATAGAAGCGTATACATTAAACCCAATGGTGGTTGGAATTTAGTTTGGGAAATCCGGAATGAAACCGATGATATTGTCGCGCAAAATATTAGTACTGACAATTATGGATTTGATTTCGAGAAATTGTATGAAAATGGGGAAGTCCAAAAGGCGTTTCAGGATATGCACATTGATTTTCAGACGGTCTTCCACGCCTCTGTGGAAACAACGACTGCAGATGTTATCACAACAGACTTCCGGTTCCAACATGATCCGCTAGGCCGCAAGATTATAACCGTCAGGAGCGAGTTCGGAAGAATCACTGAGATTATTGTGGGGACAGAATTTGATGAACGTACGGGCGAGCAAGAAAAATCATTACTCCTTACTCCGGACTATCAAGTCAAAAAAGTCTTTAATTACAGAGAGGAAAGAAGAGCCACAGTTGAAGAAATTTTTGATCCTGAGTTTAAAGAGATATTTGTTTCTACTTTATCGAGAAGATTTGAAGCCTTATATAAAGGATATAAAGCGGAATATAGAGAAAAAACGGCATTACCTGAGACTGAGAAGGACTGGAGTGATGCGCAAAAACGTTCGTTTAATGCATATGTATTTGAAAAAGTTTTAAATCAAATCGGAATATCAATGAGAACAAGACTTCAAGTGATAGAAGAAAAACCAAGACTTCTTAAAAGAGGCAATCTGTATTCAACCGATCCAGAGGATGCGGGCAGGTCCTTGTATCATTACCTGATTCCTAATGACGCAAGAGGCCGGGATATTGCGGTTGAATATCCGAATCTGGATTTAAATTTGAATTTATGGTTTTTTGAGGGTCGAGAACTGATCGTTAAATATAATGGAGAGGGTGAAGAGAAAAAGTTTAAACTTGACCCGGGAATCATGCCAGGAAACATTATTGTCAAGGATGCCAATAGAGGGGCGATACGTGTTACAAAATGGTGGAATGAATATATTGGCAAAACAAAAGAATTGAAATTTATCCAATTATATCATGGTCCCAAACCGAGCGATTTAGTCCTGGATGTTAAGTTATTTGAACATGAGAGTGACGGCTTTTTGAAATTATATGAGCATAAAATTAATGATAGTTATATTAAGCATGCGGAGTCAGGTAATTATAAGCGAATCATTGCCCATGTGACGGGCGGAGGACAACAAAAAGTTAATGGAGAGATAATAGGCATGCCGTTTACGGTTCACTTTATGGACAAGGATAATAATCCTGATAATGATCTTAAGGTCAGAGGTAATAGGTATTATGTTTTAGATTCTCAAGTAAGGAAAGATATTATTTATACTCCGGGTGGTCAGATGCTGGCTGAGAAATATGCGTATCTGGTCGCGCAAGTGGCCAATCAGGAGCTAGGCATTGCAACCAACGGTGAAGAGATCGTTCTTTTAGATATCGAGTCTCCGTATCGACAACCGATTCAGTCTTTTGTTGTTAATGTTAAGAAGGGCGTAATTGAAAATGGCTTTATGGCCAAAGACTTTAGGGCCATTGAATATTTTATCGCGCAAGACAAAGAGACCCCGGGCTCTGCTTATCAGGAAGGCAAAAGACAAGGTACGGTTATGAGGGTTATGGAGGCTGAACCGGTTGCCCCTGATACACGGTTTGAGCAGGAATATCGTTATTTAGATGATGAATTGATCAATAAAGAGCGCTATAAAATGCTTGAGAAGATGATCACTAATACACCGGTTTGGGCGAATGTGATCGGATTGGTCATGCTTTATTTATTGATCACATTCTTTGTCGGAAAGATCGCCGAACTGTTTGGCGTTGCCAAAAGAGGAAATCTGTTCCCGCCAAAAGACACAGGTTCCAAAATACATAAGTGGATTGACAGCCATATCTTTGCGCCTATCAGGAATTGGATAGCGGAACGTCGCGCTAAAGCCGAAGCAAAGGCTAAACAAAAAGACAAAGAGGCAAAAGAAGCGGCATCGGCTCAATTTGAAAGCATGCCAGAGGCCCAAAAGAAAACAGCCCAGGAAATTCTCAAGGAAGTGGAGTCTATTTACAATGACATCAAAGATAAAAAAGGTTATGGATATGATGAAGGCATTGTTGACCAGGCGTATAACAATATTGTACACGTTCTTAGGCAACAACTTATTGCGGGTAAAGAGTTTAAAGACATTTCGGTTGAGTTCTTCAGGCATTTTGTTCATAACTGGTTTAAACCGGTCATGACGAAGAAAGTTCAGTTAGCGAAAGGAGTTAAAGGCAGGTACATTGAACAAGCCGAACAAGAAGTCAAAGCAACAAAGATTTTTGAGAAATTGCCGTATATCTTTGAAAAAACGGCCAATGACAAGCAAATGTATCGAATGGTCATAGATTATAATCCAGAGATGACCAAAGAATACTTGCGCAGTATGTTTATTTACGCATTAGCTCATGTCGCTTCTGATAAACTTTCAAACGTAACTATGGCGGATTCGTACTTCTTCTATAAAAGCATGAAGATGGTTAATAAGTTAGCCGATGCTAAAGAGATGACCAATCGAGTCACAGACGTTACTTATAAACCCGAAGAGTATGGAAGACACTTGGTCGAAAATCATTTTGATCTTTGGAGCATGATTATCCTTGCACAACATATTGCAACTACTTGGGGTAAGATTACTAAACATTGGACACTTCATCATGATGATATTGATGCCTACTTTAGAACTCCTGGTTTTATTTATGCTTATGAGACAGGGAAAATGTTTGGTAATAGCAAAATAAATGAAAAGGAAAAAAGGCAATTTAATGGTCGTGACATCATAGAAGAATATTTCAATAATTATTTAATGGAAGGCCTTAAAAAACTAGAAGGAAGAACATTTAGAAGTGTAGCAGAAGCAAAAAGACATTTCCAAACAAAAATTGCTCCATTTGGTAATGATGAAAGAAAAGCAAAGATGAAGGAAGCTTTTGAGGATATGAAAATCAATAGAATTATCCCTAAAGCTTTCCCTGATATTAAGACGACCAAGTTTGGTTTGGCCGGATGGCTGCGGCTTATTGTTCAGTTCAACTGGATCTTTGCGATCCTTCATGCCGTGATTATTCTGGCCTCCTTTGGCGCCATGTTTACCAGGATACCGTTTTTAGAGATCACGATGCCTCTGGTCGCTCAACAATTTGCTATCTGGTATCCGTATGCGCTGGGGCTTTTAGGAGCATTATTGATATTGAATCTTATTATCTGGAGTCTAGACAAAGTTTATAGACAAGTCCACACATTGAAAAACGAAGGATATGGAGAGACATTAAAATTAGATGAAGGTTATAAAGATGAGCCGGCCAAAGGCACATTCGGACGCAAGGCACGCTCTGGAATCATTATGGCAACCATTTTGACCATGAAGGCCATCTTCAATTTCTTCATTATCAAATGGGTCTTTATCGGCTTACTGATTTTAGCCGGAAGCGATTGGAGTTTAGCGTTTTTCGGCTTATCTTTACCTGTCCCGGGCATAACGCTTGCTGTTATCGCGGGCGCCATGATTTTCTTTGTGCTTCTTTTAGATGTGTATGCTTACTTCTACTTAGTTGAAGGGTTTTTAGGCCATGTGTTAGCGAAATATTCTGCCGCATATCGTATTAATGCCTGGAGGCACACATGGTATTCACGGGTTGTTCAATCCTTTATGATGGCGGGCGCGCTTGTCTTGTTGGCGGCTCTGAATCCGTTCGGCCTTTTCAATGTGGTTCACGTTATGGAAAAGGTTGCAACAAGTCCGAAATTAACCGCAGCGATTGCGGTTATAATCGGGATGGTCTTGATTTGGTTGATCAATGAGGTCCTTAGCATGATGGGCGTATCAAAGTTAGGCGGCGACACGGTTGGTGAGAAATTTGATGCGGCTATGAAACATTTTAGGGAAAAGATTTTGCCGGCTTATAAGAATGATACTGAACAAAAGAAACAGCCGCTTACAACCGAGGAAAAGAAAATAGCGCAAGCCAAGGCATGGAATATGATTGTTTCTCAATACCTTGAAGATGATCTGATATCTGAATCTGAGGCCCAAAAAATGATCTATCTGTTAGCAAAAGACGCTCAAGAGGAAGGTCAAATCAGAGTCGCCAGGAAGAAGCAAGCAAGCGAGAGAACATCTTATGAAGCGGCCCTCTTATCAAGGGGATACAAAACAGACGTCCTGGTGGATGGTAATTATCTGGAGGGTACGGTGGTTGATACGCCTAAATTTAACAAAGTGATACCGAAGAATAAGAGAGTTCAAAGGAGGATTCAATTCTTCGTATCATCGCTCTTTATGGATATGAAGCAAACACAAAACTGGGAAGATATTCCATTATTCAGTACCGTTATGCCTCATTATGAAGAAGTCTTGATCTATCCATTTTCAATTGATACTGTTGCCGGCGAATACAATGGGATAAATGCACCATATAAAACAGGAAGTACATTGCTGACATATTTTATAACGAGACATAGAGAAGAATGGGCCAACTTTAAAGAACGGTTAGCTAGAATTATTGAAGAAATGCCAAAAGGAGACAAAGAAAAGAAAGCAAGGGAAGACGATCTTGAGTTAATTAAATCCTTAAAGTATGGAGATATTTTAGGAACATATAACTCTATAGATCAAGATTATCATTTGAAATCCGAATGGATGGAAAGGGAAGTCAGCCTCTGGGTTTCTTACAGATTCCAGCCAGTTTCCCGTACAATCCGCGGAATTATGAATCACCGCAAGTCCTATATGTTCCAGGCCAAGGTAAATTATCCGACACCGAAAAGTTTAGGAAAAAATAGTTCGGAATATAAAGAGGCGATCACTGAAATGACGGATGAAAAATACGAGTTCTTGTGGGGACAACAAGTATATGGTAATGCCTTAGGTGCTAAGCCGGATGATAAAAAGAATCAAATGATCAAACAGGATGCGAATTATTTAGTAAGGAAACATGAGGGATTAAGCCTTGCTTACTTAGGGAATAATGATGAGGCAACGCAAAAACGGTTTGGCGCGGTCGTTACGTATAAAAAAGGGAGAGTTAAAGATCTTTCTGAAGAAGATAAAGATAAAGTATTATATGAATTTAAAGATAAAGAAGGCGGATACATTTATGAAAGAAGCCGAGTGTTACTGGGTTCTCATTTTTTCTCTCAACAAGGAAAACCGGTTAATCAAAATAATCTATATAAATTTGTCAGGGGTGAGATAGCCCAAATGATGGATATGAACCAGGATTTCTATCTGGAAGAGACATTCAAATCTCCAAATATGTTAAGAGAATTTGAGGACCCACGGGTCGCGATCGCAGGGTATCCGGAGGATATTATTACGGATGTTTCCACTCCTGCTGGCGCTGTTCACGCCTATGGCGACCACACCTTCGCCACGCTTGTTCAACGTGTTTTGGATTTCGCGGGCGTTAGATATCATTACGGCCATCCGGATTATGTGCGGGTTAAATCATTCCGTCAACTAGGATTATTATCTGCTCCATGGGTGAACGAGGATATCTTCGGGGCTTACAAAGGTACGCTTTACGGAGAAAAAGTGATCAATAGAGAATTCATGCAGGCAGCCAAGGCCCGGGAGGCGGTTTATGCCGGACTATTAGGGATTTCAGATAAATTTGGGGCGGGAGCCGGTGAGCAGGCTGTTGCCCAAATGCTAGCATGGCATAACCGTTCATCCGTTATCGGTTTCAGCCGCGCCTTTATCCATTTTGTTGCCTCGATCGGATATTTCTTGAGAAAACCATTGGTAGTTATGCAAAACAACTTCTATCTCTTAACGATTGTTCTGCTTGGATTAAGTTTATTTGCGAACTTTCCAGGTGAATTGATGTTTGGTTTGGTAGGATTATTGTTGTCTCAAGCCATTACAGCCACGGGTGGTATTCAGCTTATTTTAGAGGAAGGTATCTTAAAAGGGATTTATAAATTTTTAAGAGTGTTCCCGGCGGCCGCATTGACTTATCAGGCCTTGATTTACGGCGCGTTTGCAACCGGTCATGGGAAAGCCATGATCAATAGTGGGGATTATGTTGCAACCGGTCGACAACCAGGACGAGAACATGAAAATCCATTTAAACCTGGGAAGAATGAAGACGCAAAAGATCTTTATGGGTTTGTGGATAGAAAGATATCCAATATTAATAAATCTGTGTTTGCCGCTGTCATGGCGGTTCTTGGACTGATTTTATGGCAATCCCTTGGAAGCATTTGGTCATTATTTCCGGTCATGATGGTGCTTTCATCGATCTTAGCTCCGTTTATTTTGAACCCGGGTTCGACACCTGCAACGGTTCATCCGTTGATTTGGTGGAAACAACATAAAGAAGATACTAAATTATTCTTCAAGAAGAGTGGATGGAGAGGGTTCTTTATATTTGCTCTTGTGGTCGCTTCACTATATTTGTTCAGTGGTCTTAACTTCCCACTTGTCATTTTAATTATGATGATTCATGGGATATTAGGCGTTCATAGAGAATCTCAAAGAAAACAATTTTCTTTTGATCAAGGAATTCTCGCGCAATTCGTGGATAATAATTTTAGAACCCCTATCAATTTATTCGTTTCCGGTGCATTGGTTATGATCACGTTGACCTTATTAGGAATGGTCATGACAGTTTATAGCATTATAGTTATGATCGGGGCTAAAGCAATAAGCTTTGTTTCATTAAAATCTGGATTAAATGTTAGGGGTGTAAATTGGGCAAATAATTATCTGGAGGTTATGGGTAGAAGGAATTTGAGAGTAATAAAAAAAGATAAAGGTGTTGTTGAAAAAGACATTTATGAGGCATTGGTTGATCTTGTTAAAGACGAAAAAACAAGAGAAAAAGTTGAAGAGAAAAGGAAAGCCATTAAAAAATGCCAAGACCAAAAGGAAGCACTGAAATGTTTCTTATTGCTATTTTCTTGGGACAAAATAGAGCAGAAGCTAAAACAACGATTTTTAGATACCGCTAAATTGTATTATTCAAAAACGAAATATGCAGCCAATGAGCCACTAAAAACATCTGATGACTTAGAGGCTAGTGTGGAAATTGCATATCAACTAAATATTATCCCATCAGAAAACATGGATGTGTTTAATAGTTTGTATCTATTATTAGAAGATGATATTAAAGATAAAATAAAACAGATTGAAAAAGAAGTTGCACAATTATTGTTAGATGGGTTAATGGAAAAACAAGAAAAAGAAGAAGATGGCCAAAAAATTCTTCAGCAATACGCAAAGGTAGATCGAGCCCGATTAATTAGTAACGTTAATAACACAATAAAAGAGCTGAACGAAGATCAAAAAAGAAAAAAGAAGGCAAAGGAATTAGGGCTAGATGATAACGCAAAAGATGACAAAATTAAAAAAGTGGAAAAAGAAATCAAACAAAAAAATAATAAGAAATACTTAGGGCAGTTTACGCGAGATGACTTGGAAAGCCATTTATCAGTATTAATACCAGAACAAAAGACTATTTCTGCTCTAGAAGAAAAAAAGAATAAAGAAGCGAACGAAAAGAGAAATCAATCTATAAATGATTTATTAGTAGAAAATATTTCAGATTCTCAGAAAGAAATATTTATTAACAAACAAGAGTGCATGATGGAAATTAATAAAAAATTTAAGGAAGATGTAGACAGGATTAAGAAGGATATTAAAGAAAAAAAAGCGGTTGTAACTAAAGGCCGTTCTTTAAATAGAGATTTTGATGAGCTTCTAGAATTATTCAAAGATGAAGTTAAAAGAAGAAGAGAAACTAAGTTTCGAGCAATAGTTTCTTTTGTTAAAGATGGGATTAGAAGCGTTATGGTTAATATCTTCAATAAGGACACTATATATTTAGAAGGTTTCAGAGAAGTATTCATTCCCCTTGGGTCTGCAGCTTTTGTGATTTCTACAGTATTCTTGGGCATTAAAATAGGAATTGTAGCGGGATTGATAGCCGGCATTGTTGGTATAAGTGCATTAACATATATTGTAATAAAAGCTATTTTAAAAGGAAGGGCTGAAAGCGCAACAGGATTAGCCGAGAGTAATGCTAAAAGAAATAATAATTCAAATAATACACCTAATGACGCCTCTTCCCAAGGCCGCAGCGCGCAAGAGGTCGCCTTGGCCGTTACGCAAAACGGGGGCATTGAGAATTTTACCAAGGTTGCGAAATTAGACGCGATTAAATTGGTCGCTCCGGCGCTTCGCTCCTTAAGAGTAACCAATAGCGCGAAATTCTTCGCGGGATTGAACGCTGGAAAGATCCAAATGGTACGCGCACCGCCGGCCT
>JAGYNW010000001.1 GCA_018399915.1 Candidatus Omnitrophota bacterium | reverse complement strand
ATTTAATTGGATTCACGCCTAGGTATTTGTATGCCGTCATCAAAAAAATGTAAGCCCATTGAACATTTTGAGGAGTTGTTGCCGATAGTAAGCAAGATTGCGATTTTCGGCGGTTTCACAGATGCTCAGCTGAAAGAGATTTTTAAACTTTTGAAGAAAGTTTCTTATAATGAAGGGGAGTTCATTTTTCGGCAGGGTGATGAGCCGAGTTCCATTTATATCATCAAGTCCGGAGAGGTAAAGATTGTTGTTGACCGGCCCGATATTTCCCTGGAATTAATGGATTTTTTTGCCGGAGATTGTCTGGGGGAGACCTCGGTTATCGGCATCCAGTCACACAGCGTCTGTGCGGTTACGATCAAGTCGACGGAACTCATTGTTTTGGAAAAAGCCGCGCTTTTTTCACTTTTTGAGACAGATAAAGAATTATTTGGGCTTTTGATTCTCAATATTGCCCGTGAAACAGCCCGTCGTCTTCATAAGATGGATGAAACGATGATCAATTATCTGCTATCCTCCAGACACAAGAAACAGGATTGATTTTTCAAAATATTCCTGTCCCATCAGTAGAAATAGAAATATCTTTTTTGAAGAAAGAATCTTTCAGGCTTATCTGTGATTGCGGCCTATGTCCGCCAGGTATACAGTCTGGATGGACTGTCATAATCAATAAAATTATTTTGAAAATCGAAAAAAATATTATGAAAAGTATTGACATTTTTCGTGCTTTGCGATATACTTTCTTTGGATATGGGAGAAGAACGATGGGACGCATGAAAAGAACGAAAGAGGAAATGGAAGAATTTACACTTGATCCGAATATGCCGGTATTTACAACAGGGGTCGTATGCAAGATCCTCGATATTCCGGTATGGATCTTGAAGCAGCTTGATGCGGAAGGTATTGTGTGTCCACCCAGAGAAAATGAATCACAGGCAAGACTTTATTCGCAAAAAGAAATACAAAAATTGCATCGTTGCTGGTTTTATATTAAGGTCCATAAAGTGAAGATTCCCGGGTTAAAGGTAATTCTGAGGATGGAAAAGGAAAAAGGTTAAACCCTAAAAATTTTTTTACAAAAAAATTGGCACTCACAAGTCGAGAGTGCCAGTAAAGAGAGGAGGTGCTGATATGAAAAATCATAAAGATGTGTTGCGTGAAATTCAAATAAAATTTGTCAGGTGGGTCAAAAATATTGGCATCTTTAACAAATAATAAAAATCTCTAAAAAAATGAAAAATACAAAAAAGGAGGGAGAAAGATGACACTTATACCTTATGGAAAAAAGAATTGGTCCGTTGATCCGTTCAGTGAATTGGAGGCCTTGCAACGGGAGATGAACAGGCTCTTTGATCTCAGCTATAGCGGTAAATCCGGTCAGGATACCAGCCTTTTGGCCGGGAATTGGTCGCCGGCTATAGATGTTTATGATTCCAAAGATAATCTCCTGGTTAAAGCCGAAATTCCGGGTTTAAGTAAAGATGAGATCCATGTTTCGATTCAGGATGACCAACTGGTTATCCAGGGAGAAAAGAAACAAGATCAGGAAGTAAAAGAGGAAAACTTTTATAAGACTGAGCGGTTCTATGGCAGCTTTTACCGTTCAGTACAATTGCCGAGTGCCATTGAAGCCGATAAGGTTAATGCAAAATATGAAGATGGTGTTTTGAGTTTGACCCTTCCCAAAAAAGAGGAAGCCAAGCCAAAACAAATAACTGTAGATATTAAATAAAAGGGGGGGCTGATAAAGGCCGGCCCTGTTTAGCCAAAGGGGGAGGTGAGATCATGTTAGACAAGTTTAAGGGCAATAAAAATAAACAACTCGAAGAGACGATCACGGTCATCCCGGTTGCTAACATTTACGGAAAGGATGAACATATCATTCTCGAAGTGGAGATGCCCGGGGCTGACAAAAGTTCGCTTGACGTAAGCATTGACGGCAATATCCTGCAATTGACAGGCGTCAAAGAAAAGGATAAGGTGGATAAAGGTTATGAGCTTGTCCACCAGGAAAGGTATGCCGTTACTTATAAACGGTCTTTTGAGTTGAGCGCGGATATTGACAGGAATGATCTGAAGGCAGAGTATGTCAACGGGATCCTGAAGATCTACCTGAAAAAATCAGAAAAAGCGCAACCTAAAAAGATCGAAATACAAATTTAAAGAAAAGGAGAGTTCAAATTTGCGATGAGGACGGATCCTGATAAATATCGTGATCCGTCCTTTGCAAAAATGGATATAACACATAATCATGCAATTTGAAAAATTTACCCAAAAAAATCAGGAGGCGATTCAACGCGCAGTAGCCTTGGCTGTTGAGTTGGGACATCAGCAGATAGAACCGGAACATTTGTGTTTTTCGCTTATCAAGCTGGATGCCGGGATCTTTGTTTCTCTTTTGGAGAAATTCAATATACCATCACAAGAGATTCTAAGAAAGCTGGAAGCAGAATTAGAAAAAAAACCAACGGTTGAAGGTGGGCAACAGCCGTTTTTATCACAGGATTTAAATAAGATATTGACTGACGCACAGAAACGTGCCGATCAGATGAAAGATTCTTATGTTTCTCAAGAACACATTTTCCTGGCTTTTTTCCATGAGGGACAAGGTGTCCTGGCGCAGGAACTCAAGAAAAATGGTGTAAGGGAGTCCGATATTCTTAATGTTATCAAACAGATGAGAGGTGGGCAAAAAGTGGATAATCAGAATCCGGAAGAAAAATATGAAGCTCTGGATAAATACGCCCGTGATCTGACCGCCTTGGCTCAGGAAGGGAAGCTGGATCCGGTTATCGGCCGCAATGAAGAGATCAGGCGGACCATTCAGGTCCTTTCCCGGCGTACCAAAAATAATCCGGTGCTTATAGGGGAACCCGGTGTCGGAAAGACCGCTATCGCTGAAGGATTAGCGCAGCGGATCTATCAGGAAGATGTGCCGGAAGGTCTTAAGCGCAAACGTGTGGTTGCCCTTGATATGGGGGCATTGATCGCCGGTTCCAAGTTCCGGGGAGAATTCGAGGATCGCCTTAAGGCGGTCTTAAAGGAGATCGAAAGCAAGCAAGGCCAGATTATCCTTTTTATTGATGAGTTACATACGATCGTCGGCGCGGGTAAGACCGAAGGCTCCATGGACGCAGGCAATATGCTCAAGCCGGCCTTGGCCAGGGGAACTTTGCGGTGTATCGGTGCAACGACTTTGGATGAGTATCGTAAATATATTGAAAAAGATGCGGCCTTGGAAAGACGGTTCCAGCAGATCCTTATCGACGAGCCGGATATCGAGGATACGATCGCGATCCTGCGCGGTCTCAAGGAAAAATATGAGGTCCATCATGGCGTGCGCATTCAAGACGGTGCGATCATCGCGGCCGCGACTTTGTCGGACCGCTACATTACTGAACGTTTTTTGCCGGATAAGGCGATCGATCTTATCGATGAAGCGGCTTCACGTCTGCGGATCGAGATCGACAGTATGCCTCAGGAATTAGATATCAGTGAACGCAAGATCAGGCAATTGGAAATTGAGAAGCAGGCCTTGAAGAAAGAAAAGGATGAGGCCTCCAAGGCACGCTTACAAAAACTGGAAAAAGAGCTCGCGGATTTCCGTGAAGAGAATAAAAAAATGCGTCTTAAGTGGCAGAATGAAAAGGAACTTATCGATAAGATCCGCAAGATCAAGGCGGATATTGAGCAGTATAAGCAAGAAGAAAAGAAAGCTGAAAAAGAAGGGGATCTCAATAAAGCCGCCGAGATCAAATATGGCACTCTGGTAAAACTGGAAAAAGAACTTACCGCTCAGAATCAGGAACTTGTTCGCATCCAGAAAAACGGCTCCATGCTGAAAGAGGAGGTTGATGATCAGGATATCGCCGAGGTTGTTTCTAAATGGACCAAAATACCTTTATCCAAGTTGATGGAGGGGGAGACCCAGAAATTGGTACATATCGAGGAAAGTTTGAAACAGCGAGTTGTTGGGCAAGATAAGGCGATTGATCTGATCGCCAACGCGATACGCAGATCCCGCACCGGGTTAAGTGACCCGGACAGGCCGATCGGGTCTTTTATGTTTGTGGGACCCACCGGTGTTGGAAAGACTGAGTTAGCCAAATCACTGGCATGGTACCTGTTTGATGATGAGACTGCCATGATCCGGATCGATATGAGTGAGTACATGGAATCGCACAGTGTTTCCCGTTTGATCGGAGCGCCTCCCGGTTATGTGGGGTACGATGAAGGCGGTCAGTTGACTGAGGCTGTGCGCCGCAGGCCCTATTCAGTTATTCTCTTTGATGAGGTTGAAAAGGCGCACCGGGATGTGTTTAACGCGCTATTGCAGATATTGGATGACGGCCGTCTCACCGATGGCCAGGGGAGGGTGGTGAATTTTAAAAATGCCATTATCATCATGACTTCCAATATCGGTTCCGAGTTTATTCTCAACATCGATGACAAACAGCAAATAGAAGAAAAGATCAAAGATGTGATGCAAAATACATTCCGTCCGGAGTTCCTCAATCGGTTGGATGAGACCATTGTCTTTAATCGGCTATCCAGGCAATATATTAAAAATATCGCGGATATCCAATTGACCATTCTGAAGAAACGTTTGGCCCAAAAACAGATCACATTGGAATTATCTACCGAGGCCAAAGATCATCTGGCGGAATTGGGATATGATCCGGTGTATGGTGCGCGTCCGTTAAAACGCGTGGTCCAGAAAAATATTCAGGATAAGATCGCTTTAAAATTACTTACGGGAGAGATCCGGGAAAAACATCATGTCGTCGTTGGTTTGAAAGACGGGGAGTTTGTTTTTACGGAAAAATAAAGCGGTTAGTTTAGTTGACTACAGGATAGTATTCGCCCAAAAGGTTTAAAAATTTGTCGGCCGGCAGGGGTTTGCTGAAGTAAAACCCCTGCACCAGGTCGCAGTGATTATTCTTTAGATAAGTGAGTTGTTCAGCTGTTTCCACGCCTTCTCCCACGACTTCTAGTCCTAAGCTGTGCCCCATAGAGATAATGGTCTTGGTGATGGTTGAGCTATCATCATTAACAGTTACTTCGCTTATGAAGGCCTTGTCGATTTTGAGGGTGGTAAAGGGATATTTCTTTAAATAGCTTAAGGAAGAATATCCGGTCCCGAAATCATCGATGGCGAGGCGTACCCCCCGGTTATGCAGATCAGTGAGCATCAAGGTTGTTTGGGGAACATCCTGAAGCAGCATGCGTTCGGTAATTTCCAGTTCCAGCAAATGAGACGGAAAATCACTTTCTTTTAAGGCCTCATCAATGGTATTGAGCAGGGTGCCTTCACGGAACTGACGGGAGGACACATTGATAGCCAGGCGCAATGGTTTTTTGACTTTATCCATCCATAATTTGACCTGGGAGCAGGCTTCATGAAGCATCCATTCTCCGATTGAATTGATGATCCCGGTTTCTTCCGCCAGGGGAATAAAATTCATAGGGGAGACCATGCCTAATTCTGGGCTATTCCAACGCAACAGGCATTCCAGTCCAACAATGACCTTGCGCATGTTCATGATCGGCTGATAATAGATCAGGAATTCTTTGTTTTTTAAAGCCGCGCGTAAATAGCCCTCCATATTCATACGTTCGACCGCCTTGGAGTTCATTTCAGTGGTGTAAAAACGATAGGTGTTGCGGGAGGCCTCTTTGGCGTGATACATAGCGGTGTCCGCATTCCTTAAAAGGATCTGCGCGTCATTGCCATCAAGAGGATAACCGGTAATGCCGATACTTAAACCCACAAATGCCTGCTGGTTTCCCAGTTGAAAAGGGATTTGAAAAGATTCCAGGATCCTCCGGGCGAGTATTGAGGTATCGTCCAGGCTTTCCAGTCCCGGCATGACAACCAGGAATTCATCCCCGCCGAAACGGGCGACGGTATCGCTTTCACGGCAGCATTCTTTGAGCCGTTGGGCGGCTTCCACCAGAAGTTTATCACCCATTTCATGCCCCAGAGTATCATTAACGATCTTGAACTGATCAAGGTCAACGAACATGACTCCCACGATCGTATTTTTTCGTTTGGCCATGGAGATCGCTTGATCAATGCGGTCTAAGGCGAGGGACCGATTAGGCAGATCCGTGAGCGTGTCGTAGTTGGCTTGATGGATAAGTTGCTTCTCTTCTTCCTTTTGAGCTGTGATATCCTGTTTGACCGCCAAAAAATGCGTGATATTATTTTCGTCATCAATGATGGGAGAAATGGAGCAGTATTCCCAGAAAAATTCTCCGTCTTTTTTTTTGTTATAGATCTCGCCCATCCATTTTTTTCCGGCGGTAATGGTTGCCCACAGGTCTTTGTAAAGGTCTTTGGGTGTTTTACCGGATTTTAAAATGCTGACATTCTGTTCGTAAACATCATCGCGTGAGTATCCCGTCGTTTCGATAAACCAGTTGTTGACATATTCGATAGTGCCTTCAATATTTGTAATAATGATGGATGCCGGGCTTTGTTCTACAGCCGTTGACAGGTTGCGTAACTGCTCTTTGATTCGAAGTTCGGATAAGTCGCGGCAGGAAACACGCAGGCCGAGATATCTGCCGTCCGGATCAAGGATCTCCTGACAGCGGTGTTCGATCAGGCAGTAAGAACCGTCCTTTTTGCGTATGCGAAAGCGGACTTTTAAAAAACCTTTGGTGTGTTCCCGTCTTTTAATATGGTCAGAAAATATCTTTTTGTCTTCAATGGCAATGATCATTTTATGGAGAGAGGGTTGTTGAATAAACTCTTCGGCTGTGTAACCCGTGATCTCTTCGCAGGCCGGGGAAACGTAACGCATGGAGCCGTCCGGGTCTTGCCAGTATTCCCAGTTAAACGAGAACTGGGAAAGGCTTTTAAAACGCAGTTCAGAGTTTTGGAGTTCTTCCCGGCATTTTCGATAGGTAACCGCGTGTCTGATGGATTGCAGTAAGGTTTTTTTGGTTATTTGCGGTTTGGTCATGGTATCCCACGCCCCGAATTTGTTCAGGGACAAAGCAATGGCTTCTTTTTCCAGACTGTTCAGGACAATGATAGGGATGCCTTCGGTCTGTTCAGCCAGTTTGTTGAATTTCATAATAAAATCAGATTTCCAGAAATCAAGGTCTAAGAGGATGATGTCAAATTTGGTTTGCAAGGCTTCAGGGGTGACCGTTTGGGGGATTTCTGACATCCATTCCAGGGCAATTTCTTCAATACCCAGGGTGGAGCGGATGAGTAGAACGTCTGAATTGTAATCCGCGATCAATAAACATTTAAAATTTTTTGATGGCATAGCTCTTCTGTCGTAAGTATCTTTATGATTCAGAAATTTTCTAAAACTAAGTATATCATTATCAATAGCGAATTTCAGATAAAAAATGGTTTTTTCCTCAGCGCAGTGTTTTTCGTGATCAAAACGGATAAATTCAAGGGAGAATTAATTTGAATAAATCTTTACGGTCAGCGCGTGTTTCCGATATAATTGAGAAAATTATTAATGGAGGGGGAGGCGGATGAAAAAAACCCTTATTGTTTTTGGTGTTTTGTTTGTTATCTTTATCGTGATTAACGGCATCATTAACCGGCAGATAGCGGATGTTCAGAAAGAGACCCCGCCCCGGGTTGTCAGGACACCTGTGCCCAAACCGGTTATCAGGAAAAAAACGCGTTATGATGATGTGGTCCGCAAGGTGCGTTGGGAACCTAACCGTAAGTTTGAGCAAAATATTTTTTTAATTGATGGTCAGGAGGTGGCCCGGTTCAAGAATATCAGGGAAAAGATCTTTGACATCGAGGGTGTGATCCCGGACGGAGAGGTAAAATTTGAAAGAAAATCCAAAGGTACTTATGGTTACGAACATTACAGCAATGGAAAACGGCACGGTCCGTATGTAGAATATTATGATAATGGGCAGGTGGCGCGTGAGGCGGATTATTATCAGGGCAAACGCATTTCGGTGCGTGATTACTATTATGACGGCACCTTGCGCATGGAAGAAAATGTTTTTGATGCCCTTTTGCTTTGCGACGACCCTGAGGCCGGATGGGGGAAAACGTATTACCGTGACGGCACACTCATGTACGAATGGGCTTTGACCAATGAGCTTGATGGCGGTTACAAGCGTAGTTATAATGTGAAGGGTGAGTTGACCGAGGAGAAGATATATGATGACCGCTGTGAGATCGAATCGATTGTGCGTCCTTAACCGAAGCGCGCATTTTTATCCCATTCAATGCGTGAGCCTGGTTCCCGGGAATTTTCCGCATTTTTTTGTAACATTGCAATCCTTGGTAAAAATGTTTTATACTTTTAGTAGAGAAAAATTGTTTTGGGATTTTTTCGATCAAAGGCAAACCATTCGTAAGGATGGGACGCAAAGCTACAGGGCCCTGCACTTATCGATCAGCGGGGTTGCCAGCTGCCGAAGAAAAATCGGAGGCTTCGTGTACCTATCCATTAAATGAATGGATAGGTTTTTTTTATGCAAAGGAACATTTCCATGATGAAACAGAATGACAAGGGTTTTATGTTAGCGGAATTGGTTGTGCTTTTGGGTATTCTGGCGGTATCCGTAACTAGTATTCTGCAATTGTTTATACATACCAATGCCTTGTCTGAAATGGCGGGTAACAAGACCGCGGCGGTATCAGAGGCGCAATCCAAGATTGAAGAGATCCGGTCAGCCGGGTTTGTCAATATCCCGACGCTTTATGCCAGCGGGGGGACACCGGGCAACACCTTTACGCCCTCCTTATTAGCGGGTAAGGGTGTCATTCATCTTGATTCCAGTAACCCGGAGTTATTAGAGATTGAAGTCGTTATCTGCTGGAAAGACAAATATGACAGGGTTATCGGGGAAGATTTGAACTTGAATGGTGTACTGGACACAGGTGAAGATGTCAATGCCAACGGCAAGATCGATTCTCCGGTCCGGTTAGTTACTTATTATACGAGGCGCTGAGGTTATGAAAAAAAGCGATATCCATAAAAGACGTTTTTTAAAAAATCGCAAGGGGATGTCTTTATCCGAGCTTTTGGTCTCGGTTTTTATTTTTTCCATTCTTTCATCCGCGCTTTTGGCAGTGATCGTGGTGGGGCAAAGGTCTTGGACGACCAATGAGGTCAGGATCGGATTGCGTCAGGAATTGCGCAAATCCATGGAGATGATGATCAATGATCTGCGGCAGGCAGGAAATGCTTCTATCGCCGATGTGCCGGCAGATGATACCTGGTATTCGACCATAACGTTTCAGGTGCCTTCCACGGTTACCGGCGGGATCATCACCTGGGATGCGAATTCCATTCAATATACCTTAGGGGGAACAGACGGAAAACAGTTACATAAAATCCGCGGGGGGACAACGCAGATCCTGAGCCAAAATATGCAATCAATGCAATTCCGGCGTTTATCGACACAAGCCGACATCCTGGAGGTGGCTTTGCGCGCGCAAGACACTGTTGGGTTGACCGACGAGGTCTTGAATATGGATCTGGATTTTCAAATAGAATTGAGGAACTGACATGAAACAAAAAATGTTTTTACAAAACAGACTTTTGGCCAACGAACGGGGCAGCATGTTGATCATTTCGTATTTTGTGATCGTTATTCTGATCGGATTGGGGGCGGCCTTGTCGGTTTTGGCCGTTAATGAGGGCAAGGTTTCCGAAAGGCAACGGCGGGCTACGGTGGCTTTTAATATCGCCGAGGCCGGATTGGAACAGGGGCTTTATGACCTGCGCAAGGATTTTGTTGACGCGGTCGGAACCCCGAGTTGGGCTGACGGTGATATTAACGGAATGGCGGTGGGACCGGACACAGTCAATTATTACGCCTTGCCGCACAATGCTACCGCCATCAATGGCGGGAGTTTTACGGTTTTTTTAAAGAATGTGGCCGGCCGGGATGATGTCTGGATCCGTTCGGTGGGGACTATCGATGATATTGAGCACACGATTGATGCCTATGTGCGCATGATTGATATTTCTCCCTGGAACAATGCGATTTTTGCCGGCAGTGGTGCATCCGGCACTATGGTCAACGGGAATGTGGATATCCGCGGATCTGTCCACATCCTGGGCAGCAGCCTGAACCCCGGGGATTTTGCTGTGGATTTGGGAGGGACCGCCGAGTTGGTGGGCAATAATTACAGTACCATGCCCGCGGCATTACAGGCATTGGTCCCGGCATTACCCACGATCAGTTACAATGGTGAGACCGTTGAGACCTTGAGCGCTGAGTTGCGCGTGAAACGGGGAACAGTGGGGTTGAGTGGGTCTTCCACGGTGGGTGAAGCCGATATCGCCGGTAATGCGTACAAGGAGACCGTGGATGGTGTGTTTGTGACAGATGGATGGGGCGGCAATCAGGGCGCCATAAGTGTGCATTCTGATAACGGAACTGCCAGCGCCTATGATCTGGGTGATGCCGTAGATTTTCCCAGTTTGTCAGACCCTTATGCCACCTACGCGACTTATCAGGACTATTTAAAGGCGAATGCCCTGGTTTTGACCAGTGAATTAACCAATATCAAACCGAATAGTTCCTTTTCCTATGCCGATGCCAACGGCAGTATCAGTATGGATGGTGCGGGCAATTTGTCGGTTTCCGGAATTGTATACGTGGATGAAGGCAATGATATTTTGATGACCAAACATACCAGTAATAATGTGATCACCTATTCCGGTACAGGCTCCTTGCTTGTGACCGGGGATGTCAATATTCAGACCAGCCTGGTGACCAGCGGGGCAGCGTCTTTCCCGAATAATATTATCGGAATCATGACGCCGAATAATATTAATATTGACGCGGCAGGGCTGGATGTGATGGGGGTTTTTTACGCCGAAAACACCATGGCGGTTTCCAAGCAGACAGATCTGGTGGGAACCATTGTTTCTAATTATTTTGATATGGGCACCAATGTCCCGGCGATTTTTCAGGTCCCGGAGACAGTGAACAATATGCCGCCTGGCATGATCGGAAGCAATGCCCGATGGTACATGATTGTGGCCTGGATCAAGAGTTAAGATATTTATTTTTGCTGCCGGGCGCAAGATTCAGGCGCTTAATTGATCCGGTGTCACGATCGCACCTTTTTCGGCTTTCAGCTTTTCCAGCCGGGCCTTTTTGGCTGCCTGGGTTTTAAAATAGATCTCAGGCACATTGACCTCTTTTTGGTAGGCAGCCACCTGCATATCGATCCTGGCAATGACATTATCAACATAAAGGGAGAATTGTTTTTCGTAAAGTTCTTTGGTGTAGCCTTTGTCCGGGATCAGTTGATCGAAAATCGCCTTGACCTCTTTGAAGGTGGGGATGATGCCCAAGGGTGTTTTCAGGCCGGTAACCTCATCATGGGCAAGTTTGGCCAGCCATGTCAGCCAGACCGTGACATCCCGTTTTTCCCCTAACAGGTCTTGGGAGTTGCCGCCGCGGGCCGCATCCGTCAAAAAGTAATTCAGAGAGGCCAGGACAGGTTTCATTTTGAGCTCGGGATTGGTAAAGAATTTGAATTGGCCATCCATGTATTCCCCTAAAGCGCCTAAAAAGAAGGGCGCATTGGCCCAGGGAGAGCGCTTGACATCACCTTTGGACCCGACCTCGGTCGCGGTGGTGGCCGAGGCGATATCCGCGCCAAAGGTCACGCCTTCTTCCGGGGTTAAGGCGGCGATGACTGGGGGCATGGTATCGGCATCCCGTCCGCTGTAGGTAAAGACTTTGGTCTCAACACCATTGGGGTCATTGGCGGATTCTTCATCAAAATTTCTAAGTTGATTGCTCCGGATGGTGCAACGGGCATTGGGATGCGAGATCGGAATGGGATTGCCGTTGGCATCTTTTTTGCCTTTGAACCATTCGCCCTGGAAGTTTGTCCCGCTTTCAGGGATGCTTTCATGGCTGCCTTCCCAGTAGGGGGTTTTGTTGGCTAGAAGCACATTGGTCCAGATGACCTCGGATCCGTGATTGCGGAGGCGTTCCATCAAAAGCGGATCGCTTTCGAGATTAACATCCTTGATGATCCCGAAAATACCGATTTCCGGGTTGGCGGAACGGATCAGCCCGTCATCATCGATCCAGACTTGGGCCAGGTCATCGCCGATAAAGGAATCCCCGGCCATGGCGGTCGTGGTCTTACCACAGCCGCTGGGGGCCGCACCATTGATCCATATGGTGGTGTTGTCTTTCAGTGTGATGCCGGTAATGAACATATGTTCGCTGAGGCGTTTACCGCGGTGATTGTAGATGGCGTCATCGTTGGCCAGCCGGTGATGGCCTTTTTTGATCAAGGCACAATTGCCTAAATAAGACACGTTCCAGGCCCAGGTTTCTTTATTCTTCCGGTCAGTCAGCACATAGGCTTCTTTGGTGTTCAGAGTGCCCTTGCTGTGGGTATTGGTAAAGAAAAATCCGATCAGATCAACTTGTTTTTCAAAATAGGCCGGGTTTTTGCGGTAGAGGTTGTTTTGTTGGTGCATCAGGTACCAGGAGTCGGAAAAAGTCAAAGACGGATAAGAGATCGGCGCACCGATCGGCCCCCGGATAAAAAATCCCACGATCAGGGTCTTTCCGGTCATGATGTCCTTCATATATTTCTGGATAAGGTCAGTGGCCTCCGGCCGCGGCATGGCATTGGCCAGGCTGCTGGTGTAAACCCCTTCATCAGCGACTGCGTAGGTTTGTTTGACGATCCGGCCTTGTTCTGTGGGAGGATCGAAATGCGCGGTATGGCCTTCCATTTTCAACGGTTGTTCTTCGCCGGTAGCTAAAGCCATTCTTTTGATATGCAGGCAGTCGGCATCACTTCCTGTGTGGATAAAAAGGTTGTCCGGATTGCAAAGTTTTATCCTGTCGGCGATAACAGCTAAAATGTCCTGGTTGCTGATCTGACGGATTTTGCCTTGATTGTGTTCATTGCATTTCGACAGAATAAGAGCGAGGTCATGATTTTCTGGCATACAGATTCTCCTTAAATAAATATTTTATAAATTTCAAACTTGGCCACTTATCATATAAAGATGCAGCATTATAGCATTCCTGAGGGTTTTTTCAACGGAAACTTGTGTTTTGCAAGAACAGAGTTCGTAAGAATAATTAAATCGAAAAGTGACTTTTGCGCTTTTTATAATATAATGAATGAGGTTTCATGAAGGTCTGGAGCAGGCAATCTCTTTCCAAAAAAAAATCAAAAATATGTTTCGTTTATGAGCGACGATAAATATCAACAGTTTTTTAAATCTTTCAAAGTGGCCTTGACCAACGGGTCTTTTTATCAGGCCGGACATCCGAAGTTTTTAAGCGCGGTCAAGGACCTTAAAGAAAAGCTGGGCGTGCTTGTCAATAAGGATGAGGCGTTAAGCATCCGGATCAGGCAGGATGCGCTCATCATTGATGAGAAGGAATTTAATGATGACGCCTTTTGTCAGGATCTGGCCGGTTCCCTGCATTTAAAGAAGATCAAGACAATATCGCTGGCTAAAGATGTGCCGGTCAATGAACTGGCCGTCTTTTTGCTGAAAGTGGCCGCCAACCGGGAGGAGGTTATGGCTGCCGGGGGTATGCGCAAGATCCTTGAGGAGGCGGGCGTGCGCAAGGTCTCTATCGAGCTTTTGGATTATTCCCAGTTGATGAAAGGGGCGGGTGAGGAGGTCAAGAACGCCTGGGACTACCTTTGGGAGCTGGATCGAGCCGAAGCAGAGCCGGATGGTGATGCGCTCAAGCGTTTTTCCGTGAAGTTCAAACAGGCTGTGGACCAATTCGGGGTCAAGGAACTTTTGGGCGACCCTGCCTCGTCGCGGCAGTTGCTTGCGACATTGTCCTTGCTTAAGGAAAAAGACCAGGACCTGTTGGTCAAGGCACTTGGCGATTTAGGGCGGGGCATCTTGCAGGGGACCCAACTTACCTTTAGCGGTGACCGCGAGAAGATCGCGGAGCTTTTCCGTGCTTTGCCGCCTGAGGATATCCGGGATTTGCTTTTGGAGGTCTTTGTGTCGGAGCAAAACGCGGAACCCGCCTCTTTTCAGCTGTTTTCCTCACTGATCAGTTCTCAGGCGCGTAAAGAATCAGCTGCATTAGTGGGTGCCTCGGGGCAGGATTCCAAGGTCTCGTTAAATGCCGGCAAGGTTAAGGATCTTTTGGATTCGCTGAAATCGGATACGGTTACCGCGGACTATTTAAAGGATTTGATGCGGCATATGCCGGCATCAAGACCGACCCCCGAGGTTTTCTTTGATTATGACCATCTGTATGATAATTACCGCTTGATTCTTTTGGATTTGCTGGCGCGGGAGACCAAGCCGCAGAAACTGGAGCTGATTCTGGCGCGCATTGCCGCTCAGCTTAAGGAGCCGTCTCTGAAAAACCTGGAGTATTTTTTGCAATTCAAGACTATTTATGATGAGCGGATTCAGGATAATACCCTGGCTGATGTTTTGACTGTTAAGAGCCACGAGATCTGGGCTTTCGCGGAAAAGGAACATTTTCATTATAAAGACGCGTCCCGATTTTGTTTTTTGACTGAAGTTCTTAACACCAGTTGCCTGGATGAGGTTTATTATCTGGATAAGATTTTTGACGAGAAACAGTACAATGAGCTGAGTTTGCGTTTGTTTTTTCAGTTCTTTCCCAATGAGATCCTGGAGTTTTGCGCCCGGCTTGACCTCAAGCAAAACGAGGAAGGGTTCGTCGATTCTTTGGTGGACATGCTGGCAGGAATCAATGATTCCTTAAGCCTGGAGGTGCTGACGCATATTTTTCAGAAAGCCTCTTTGGTCAGAAAAATGGCACTGCTGGATAAATTAAAGTCTTTTTCAACCTTTGACCGGGAATTCCTGTTGCGGGTGATCAGAACCGATAATTTTGCGTTGCGCCGTAAGGCCGTGGCGGTTGCCGCGGAATTTCCCGAGTTGCGTGCTGAGATCGCGCGGACGCTGTTTTCCGCCCATTATTATTTCAGTTTCAGTAACAGGACGCTATTAGACGATTTGGAGATTCTGAGCGAGGTTTACATCCCGGAGGTCCGGCCTTACCTGATTAAATTGAGTAAAGATATCCTGTTCTGGAACCGCAAGCTCAAGGCAAAAGCCAAACAGATCCTGGAAAGTTATCATGATCGAACAAATTAAAACCTTTTTGAAAAGTTTTGCCTCTTGTCCGCAGCTGGCGCGGATTTACCGGCACAATCATCCGGAAGTGGGCCGGGCCATTCAAAAGAGTTTTGCTGACCTTAAGGCCATCCTGGACAAGCAGCCGGAACTGGTCATTGCCGTTGTCGGGGATGAGATCGTTAGTGGGGAGGATATTTTTTTTGACTTAAGCCGGCAGTTGAGTGTGTTCATCCAGTTGCTGACAGACAGGCAGATCAGTAAGCTGACCTTTCGGGCCGGGCTTAGCCCGCTGGAGTTTAAGGATTTTGCCTTGTTTTTTCTGGACCCGGCCTGCGAACAGATCGGTATCCGTGATTATTTGGCGAGCAAAGACATCCGCAACATCGTCGCGGACAAGATCCGCATTGAGAGTGAGGATCCTGACCCGGAAGGCTTGGACTCGGTTGAACTGCCGGGGGCTGAGATCTACACGGAAAGCCTGGCGAAAGTTTCCGCGTCCATTGAAAGCATTGTAGATGATAAGTCTGTGAATTTTGCCAACGTGTACCTTGCGATCGATAGCCTGATGAAAGGGTTGGGCATGCATTATCAGGAGATTCTCAAGCTGTCCCAGGTCAAGGGCAAGGATGATTTTACCTACGCGCATGTTTTAAACGTAGCCATGCTTAGCGTGTATTTTGCTCAGTATTTGGGCCTGCCTCGGGAGGAGGCACGCAATCTCGGGATTGCCGCGCTTTTTCACGACATCGGCAAACTTTACCTTTCCAATGCGATTCTGAAAGGCGGTAAACTGACCGAACAGGAATTTGAGAGCATCAAAAGTCATTCCCTTTTGGGATCCCGCATTTTATTGTCCTTTGTGGACAATGTCGGGGTTTTGCCGGCGGTGGTGGCCCTGGAACACCACCTGAAGTACGATGCCTCCGGCGGTTACCCGCAGTTGCAATTTGCTCATCCTTTGCACTTGGGGTCCCAGATGGTCTCTTTGTGCGATGTCTACGACGCCTTAAGCCAGCGTCGTAGCTACAAGAATGCCTATCCGCCTGAAGAGATTTACAAGATCATGAAAGGCGGGCGCGGCACCCAGTTTGATCCGGAATTGTTTGATGCCTTTTTCGCCTTCATGGGGGTTTGGCCTAACGGCGCCCTGGTTGAGTTGAGCGACGGACGGGTCGCGATGGTGGCGGCGCAGTGCCCCGCTGACCGGGACACCCCGGATGTCGAGGTCCTGGTTGATGATGCCTGCCGGATGATCGCCTTGAAAGATAACCCCGAGCTGACGATCGTCAAGTCCCTGAACCCTTTAAATGAGGGGAAAGACCACGCAGAGGCTTTTGTCCGCGTCAAACAAAAGGCATCCCAGGCATCCGCCTCAAAGCCATCTTCCGGAATTTAAGGGCGCGGACTGCGGAATTTCATCCGAAAACCGGCAGTGGCACGGCTGTGTAGCAAGTCCTCGGGTTCGGATCCCGGCCTCCGGTCGTTTGGCCGGAAAAGCGGAGGAAGAAAAATACAAAAACACAAACAAAGGACCGATAGTCTGTGAACATTTTACTCATCAAACCTGCCTGGTACCGCGCGGGTCCCTTTGCGCATTGTGTCAATGTTTTGACCGGTCCCTTGAGCCTGGGCATGCTTGCGGCCCTGTCAAAAGGTCATGATGTTACGATCATTGACCAGGACATCGAGCCGGTGCCGTTCAGTGATGCCTGGGACCTGGTGGGCGTGACCACCCCGACAGCCAGCGCGCCGGCGGCTTACGCGATTGCCGATAAGTTCCGGTCTCTCGGGGTTCCGGTGGTACTTGGGGGCATCCACCCGAGCCTCATGCCGGAGGAGGCGCTCAAACACGCGGATAGTGTTGTCGTGGGTGAGGCCGAGCCTGTCTGGCCTGAAATCCTTGCGGATTTTCCACGCTTGAAGGCTTGTTACCGGGCCGATACCCTGGTGGACCTTGATGCCTTGCCTTTGCCACGCCGGGACTTGTTTCATCCATCTTACCGTGCGGCTGCGGTGCAGGCTACCCGCGGGTGCGTCAATCATTTCCGGTACTGTTATTTGCAAAATGTCTCCTGGAAGGGTTACCGCCAACAGTCTTTGGATAAAATTTACGAGGATATTTCGCTTATTAAAGAACCCTATTTATTTTTTGTGGATGATAACCTTTTTGTGGACAAGGCTTACACGCGCGCAATGGCGGAACGCATCACGCCTCTGAAAAAATTCTGGAGTTGCCAGGCACCCATGGATGTGGCCGCGGATGAGGGATTTGTCCGGGTCCTGGCCCGCTCTGGCCTGGCCGGGGTCATGCTGGGACTGGATTCAATCCACGCTCCAAGCCGGCGGTCAGCTGCCAAGTATGACGAGTTCTTTAATCTGAAACATACGGTTAAGCGCCTGCACGCCCATGGCATCGGTGTAGGCGCCATGCTGGTATTCGGGTTTGATCATGATGATGCGGAAGTTTTTGCAAAGACTATGGATTATCTGGTTGCGTCCGGCGTGGATTCCGCTGTCTTTTTTACCCTGACCCCGTACCCGGGCACGCCGCTGTTTGCCGACTTCAAAAAGGAGGGACGCATCCTGACTGAGGATTGGTCCTGCTACAACTGGATGCACACGGTATTCAGGCCCCGCAGGCTGTTCCCGCAAGAACTGACAGCGCGCGTACAGGCCATGTACGGTCAATTTGCCCGCCGCAAATGCCGCAAATTCTTGACCCAGCTGCCGTTTTACGTTCGCATGCTGGCCCGCTCGCCGCGCTTGGCCTGGGATCTGCGCCATTATTTTTGGTTTCAAAGCCGCGCTTCCACAGCGTCTACATTTTTGGAAAATTCCGGCGACATTTGACAGACGCCGATATTTTGTTATAATTCAATAATCTATTCGCTCGTAAAAATAAACACAGGTAGGAATCTAAAGGAGTCATTGTATGGCAAAAGAAGACGGCATCGAACTGGAAGGCGTGGTCACCGAGGCCTTATCGAACGCGAAGTTCCGCGTGCAACTTGAGAACAATCATAAAATCATCGCGCACCCCAGCGGCAAGATGCGCAAGTTCTTTATCCGCATTCTGGAAGGTGACAAAGTTACTGTCGAACTATCCCCATACGATCTGACCAAAGGCAGGATCACCTACCGGCACAAGTAATGACCCGGCATAATATCCCCGCATATTGATTTAAAGCGAAAAGCATTAATATAAAAACGACAGAAGATCAACGAAGCTAACAGCTGGACCCGGAAGTACGCGGGCCGAGCGCAATTCAAGCATCGAATAAAGGACGTTTGCATGAAAATAACCGAGAAACAAAAGAAGATGAAAACCATGATTGCGGCAAAGGACGATGTCAACCTCTGGCATGACTGGCGTTGGCAGTTGAAGCACCAGATCCATGAGATTGAAGTGCTTGAACAGCTTTTGGGTGTCAAGTTTGACAAGGCCCAGAAAGTGGCCATGAAAAAGACCATGAAGACTTTTCCCATGAGCATCACGCCGTATTACTTGTCTTTGGTGGATGCCGATAATCTTAAGTACGATCCGATCTTTATGCAATCCTGTCCGTCCCCGGAGGAATTGATCCGCAGCAATGAGGATTTGCAGGACCCTCTGCATGAGGATAAGGACAGCCCGGTCGAGGGCATTACCCACCGGTATCCGGACCGCGTGTTGTTTCTGGTCAGCAATGTCTGTTCCATGTACTGCCGGCATTGTACCCGCAAACGCAAGGTCGGGGACTGTGATTACGTGCCCAGTAAGGTGCAGATCAAAAAAGGCCTTAATTATATCCGGCAGAATCCGGTGATCCGTGACGTGCTTTTATCCGGGGGTGATCCCTTTTTGTTGAACACCGATTATCTGGACTGGATCCTTAAGGAGCTGCGGGCCATTAAGCATGTGGAGATCATCCGGATCGGCACGCGTACTCCGGTGGTCCTGCCATACCGTATCGATGATGAATTGGTGGCCATGCTGAAGAAATACCAGCCTTTGTGGATCAACACGCATTTCAATCATCCGCGCGAGATCACGCATTCCTCGGAAAAGGCTTTGGCGAAACTGGCAGATGCGGGATTTCCTCTGGGGAACCAGTCTGTGCTTTTGGCCGGCATCAATGACTGTCCGCGCATTATCAAGGCGCTCAATCAGCGCCTGCTCATGAACCGGGTCAGGCCTTACTATCTGTATCAATGCGATCTTTCCGAGGGGCTGATGCATTTTCGCACGCCTGTGGGCAAGGGCATTGAGATCATAGAACACTTGATCGGCCACACCTCCGGCCTGGCTGTACCGACCTATGTGATCGACGCGCCCGGCGGCGGGGGCAAGATCCCGGTCATGCCGAATTACCTGATCTCCTGGTCCACCAACAAGGTCATCCTTCGCAACTACGAAGGCGTGATCACCACTTATAAAGAGCCGGATTCCTATAAGCCGATCTTTTGTGACCGCAAATGCGATGTCTGCAAACTGCACCTTGATTTGAATCCGGCGAATGAGGATAAATCCATCGGCATCTGCAGCCTTTTGGCTGACCACGACGAACAGATTTCCTTGACCCCGCAAAATAATCCGCGGCTCAAAAAACGTAAGGTTAAGAAAAATGACGTATGATACGCTTTCATGGATCGGATCGTCCTTGATCCAGCACGGCAAAATGAATGATCGGGTGTATTTGATGAAATACAAGCCCGATCACGCGACCGATGTGCCCGGAAAGATCGAGGCCCTTGTGGCTGAGCACGGCTACACCAAGGTGTTTGCCAAGGTCGCCGCAAAGTACGCGGCGCTTTTTCACGAGCACGGTTATGTGCCGGAGGCCACGTTGCCGGACTATTTTCCTGACGGCGACACCTGTCTGTTTTTGGCCAAATATTTTGACGATAAGCGCGCTTGCCAGACCCATGCCGATCGCATTGCCGATATCATCGCGCTTTGCCGTAATCCTGAACTTTCCAAAGACATCAAACACCTGGCGCCCTACATTCTGCGCAAGGCCGATTCCCGGGATGCCGCGGCCTTAGCCGCGTTGTACAAAGAGGTCTTTGCTACGTATCCGTTCCCGATCACCGACCCGGCCTACATTCAGCAGACCATGGAGACCAATATCGATTATTTCCTGATTGAAGCTGACAGCCGTTTGATCGCGGCCGCCTCCTCAGAAAAAGATCTTGACGCCAATGCCGTGGAGATGACGGATTTTGCAACCCTGCCGGATTACCGTCGCAAAGGCTTGGCCAATCATCTGCTGAAGGCCATGGAAGCGGATATGACCTCTCAGGGTCTGAAAACCGCTTTTACCATCGCCCGGGCCGTATCCGCAGGCATGAACCTGACTTTTGCCAAGAATGACTACGGTTTTGCCGGGACCCTGGTCAACAACACCTACATTGCCGGCGCCATTGAGAGCATGAATGTCTGGTACAAACCCCTGCCTTAGTCCAGAGATTTTCCCGTCCGATAAAAGATAAATTGAAAACAATGCGATTTTCATTGTCCTGCTTTTGCGCCTTTTGTAATAAAATTTATTGACATTTCTTTGGGGCCTGCTACTATCATCTATGTGTAAAATACATATAGATGATGAAACCTTTATCAACTTGAAACCAAGGGGCGTGTATGTTTGAAGGAAGCAGCCTGGCTAAAAAATATAAACTTGATCAATGTGAATGTCCCACCGGTAAGATGACACGTTTTGCCGAGCCTTGCCTGTTGTTTTTTTTGTCCCAACAACCCTCATATGGTTATGAATTGATGGATAAACTGGATCAGTTTGATTTTCAGAGAGCCAAACCCGATCCGGCGATGGTTTATCGCACGCTTCGTTCACTGGAAAAAGAGAAGTGTGTTATTTCCCAATGGGACACAAAAGGGGCCGGGCCGGCCAAAAGAAATTATGAATTGACTCCCAAGGGACTGGCTTTACTTCACGCCTGGGCACAAGGGATCCGGTCCCGAAAGCAGGCTTTGGAAAAATTTCTTAATTTATATAAAAAGCAGTTTAAGGTAAAAAAATGATGAATCTTTCCCGATACACGCTTGTTTTTTTATTTTTATTGGGCTGGAGTGCTTCCGTTTTCGCGAATGATACAATGACCGAACAAACGACGTATTCTTTAAATGCATGCATTACGCAGGCATTGAAGATCCATCCCAAGCTGAGCATTTACACCTATAAGGTTGACCAGAAAAAAGAAAGATCGCGCTCTGTCACGGCCGCGAACCTTCCTCACGTGGACGCTGTGGCAAGTTATGAGAGGTTGTCGTATGTCCCGCAGGTTAAACAACGGTATTTGGGCGGCTCGAATAATGATTACCAGGTGGATATTATCGTATCTCAGCCGCTTTTTACCGGCGGAAAGATAACTTCTCAAAAGAGGTCAGCGCGCTACGGTCTTAACGCGGCCCAACAGGCGTATCACGGGGCAAAGGAAGATGTAATCTTCGCAGTAAAAACTGCCTATTATCAACTTATTTTTGCCCGGGACATAGCGACGAGCAAGGAAGACCTTTTTAAATACGCGGAGTCCTCTTACAAGACAGCGGTTGATCTCAATAAAAGAACCAAGGTTCCAAGAGAAGAAACGCTTTTGCGTCTAGCGGTGCAGGTAAACGAGGTCAGACAGGAGCTGATTACCGCGGAGGAAGGCATTAAGATTGCGCAAAAAACTCTTCTTAACGCCATGGGACTGGATTCAAGCGGTTCAATTGAAGTGGAAGATATTAAGGAAGCTCCTTTTTTGTCAGAGGACACACCGGTTGCGCTGGCCAATAATTATGAAATATTGAAATTAGCCCAAGACGTTAAGGAGGCTGATGAGCAAATCAAGATCGCGAAAAGCGGTTTCTACCCCCAGCTGAACGCCCGCTCTAGTTACGGTTACGAATGGGGAGATTGGTCGCAACAGGGGGATACGGATTGGACCGCCGGGTTAGCGGTTGATTTGAACATTTGGGATTGGGGAAAAATTCATGCGGATGTCAAACAGGCCAAAGCTTATAAAAAAGAATTGCAATCGTATGAGAATTTATTGAACCAGCAGTTAGGATTGGAGTTGGCCTCCGCGCGTTTACGGTATGAATCCGCTTCCAAACGATATGCCATCGCCCGGAAAAGTTTCGACCAGGCCAAGCGCAGCCTGGATTTATTCGAGAGCCGTTACCGGGACGCTTTGGTGACAAGTCTTGAGCTTTTGGACGCGCAAAAGGCCTTTTCTCAGGCGCAGGTCAATTTGGCTTTATCCATGCTTGATATGCGGCTTGCCAGATCAGAGATAGAAAAAATAGCGGGGAACGGTTATGACCTTAAGTGATATTTCCATAAAAAGACCTGTCGGCGTTCTGGTTCTTACGTTGATGATCGTTGTTCTGGGGGTTTTCTTTCTCAGAGGTCTCGCGGTAGACCTTCTTCCGCGAATCACGTATCCCATGGTGCGGGTACTTATTGATTGGCAAGGGGCTAGCCCTGAGGAAATTGAAGAAAATATCTTAAAAAATGTTGAGGCGAGTGTCGCTACAACCGAAGATGCTGTTCAGGTTGTTTCTTCCGCGATAGAAGGAAACGGATCCATAGAAGTTTATTTTGAATTCGGTAAAGATATGGATGTGGCGCTTGCCGATACCCGCGCGAAACTGGATCTGGTGTTGAATAAATTACCGCCAGACGCGGATGAACCAAAAATCTATAAGGCGGATCCATCGCAGCTGCCCATCCTTGACATTGCTCTTTCTTCGGAAACAAAAGACGAACGCGCTTTGCGCGATTGGGTGGAGAATGATTTAAGCAATTATTTTTTGGGCATTCCCGGACTGGGCGCCGTGGTTACTTCAGGCGGACGGGAGCGCGAAATTCAGATTGTGTTCGATCAGCAGAAGGTCCAGAAGTATGAAATCTCAACCGCCAAGATATTAAATCTTTTGCGTTTAGAAAATGTTGAGCTTCCCGCCGGAAGGATTGCTGATACCCAAAAAGAATACAGTGTGCGTCTTTTAGCGAAGTTTAAAGAACCTTCTGATATCGGTAATATTATTATTGCCAACCGCGAAGGACGGTTTATTAAGATAAAAGATGTGGCTCAAGTGATTGACGCCCATGAAGAGCAGAGGGTCATTACACGTTTTAACGGCAAGCCATGCGTTACGATGAGTTTTTTGAAGCAGCCTAACGCCAATACGGTTGAGGTTGTTTCAAAAATAAACAAGCGTGCCCGAGAGTTGGCAAGCAAGAAGATCATACCCGATGACGTAATTTACGCGGTGGCATCCAGTCAGTCGTATTACATTGAGAATTCCGTTAAAAATGTCGGTTCATCAGCGGTTATCGGTGGAATTCTTGCGATGCTGACCATATGGTTCTTTTTGCATAATATGAAACGAACGCTGGTTATCGCGGTAGCCATCCCGGTAAGCATTTTCGGTACGTTTATCCTTATGGCTTTTTTTGATGTAACCTTGAATATATTTTCTCTCGGCGGGCTTGTGCTGGCCGTGGGCATGCTTGTGGATAACTCTGTTGTTATGCTTGAGAATATCACCCGGCATCAAAGCGATGCAGGGAATCCGCGAAAGGCGGCTCATATCGGAAGCAAGGAAGTCACCAGCGCGCTTGTGGCTTCGACCTTGACGAATCTCGCGGCGATTGTTCCGTTCTTTTTTATTACGGGAATAGCGTCTTTGCTTTTCCGGGATATAGTCGTGACCGTAACGGTGGCATTTATCATTTCGCTTTTAGTAAGTTTGACTGTTGTGCCTTGCCTGTCCGCGCATCTGTTTAAAAATAAAAAAGGCGCGGATGAAGATAATTTTACCAGGAAAGTCATAGCCAAAGGTACCGCGGCATATAAAAAACTTTTAAAAGGGGTGTTGACCCACCGGGGTATAGTACTGATAACTGTTGTGATTTTGTTTGTCGGCAGTATTTTCCTGGCCCGTAGTCTGGGCAGGGAATTTTTACCGCAGATTGATGACGGCAAGATAACGATCAAAGTCAAGCTCCCGGTAGGGGCGGCCTTGGAAAAGACAGATAGGGTTGTCAAAAAACTTGAAGAGAGGATTAATGCTTTGCCCGGGGTGAAAAAAATTTCATCCATGGTTGGCGGGTATTGGCAGAAAAGAAACGTTTATGAGAAAAGCAATGAAGCGGATATTACGGTTGAGCTTGCCGAAAAGTCCGAACGTCCGCTTCCTACCGCGGCGGTTATCAGGAAACTGCAACAACAATTGAAGGAAAATCCTCTTAAAGGAGCGAAGATCAAGGTAATGCGCACGCCGCTGCGCGGGATTAAAAGGACATCGACATCTGATATCGATATTCGTATAAAAGGTTTTAATCTGGATAAAATTAATGAGATAGCTGAAGATATCCAGGGCAGGATAAAAGACATTGAAGGATTAGGAAACCTTGATATCTCGGTTGATTTCTCCCGGCCTGAGATACATATTTTTGTCAACCGGGAGAAATTAAACAATTTTAACCTTACCGCGCGTGATCTGTCGGATGTGGTGCGGACGTCTGTCGACGGCTTGGTAAGCACACAGTTTACGGATAAGGATCGGAATGTTGACTATGATATCCGTGTGTTAGCTGATCCGCGTGTCGTCAGCAGCAAAGAGGCGATAGAAAACGCCTTGATTTTTCCTCCCACAGGCGTTGAGGTGAGGCTTAAAGAGGTGGCAACCATTGAGGTATCACAAGGGCCTGTGCAGATTGACCGTGAGGATCAGGTGCGGTTGATTGCAGTTACCGGTGACGCGGTTGGCAGGAATGTCGGGAAGATTACGGATGAAATAAAGAAACGTTTGAGCGGGTTCATTTTGCCTGCCGGATATTCTTTGGAATACGGAGGGGAGGAAGAAGCGGCCAAGGAATCCAATGCCCAGTTGATCATAGTCATTGCGCTTGCGGTTTTTCTTTTGTTCGTGGTCATGGCGGTTCAGTACGATTCGTTGATAGATCCGGTGATCATCATGGTTACTCTGCCTTTAGCTTTGATCGGCGCGTTCCTTTTGCTGTGGATCACAAGGATTCCTTTTGGGGCAACGGTTTTTCTTGGGCTTATTTTGCTGGTCGGGATAGTCGTTAATAATGCCATTGTGCTGGTTGAATATATAAACAATCTGCGGAAGGAAAAATTGCTTGCTGTTTACGATGCCGTGATTGAAGGCTCGTCGCTCAGAGTCCGGCCGATCTTGATGACAAGCATTACAACTATTATTGGATTGTCGCCTCTCGTTTTTGGTTTGGGTGAGGGGCTGGAGATGTTAAGACCTTTGGCCATCACGGTTGTCGGAGGGCTGTCGGTGTCTATGTTGCTGACATTATTCGTGATTCCATGCGTTTATACGGTCGTCCACAAAGGCATTGTCTCACCTGAATAGATAGATTTTAAAATCAAGGATGGGATCAGTTATGTTAAAACGGATTGAGCTTTGTTTTAATCATCAGCGCTTTGTGCGCAAGGCAAAGGCCTTTGATTTTTCTGAAAGGATCAATTTGCTCTTGGGCCCTAATGGTTCGGGAAAAAGCAGCCTGCTTAAAGCCATCTATGAGTGCCAGGATTGCAAAAAGATCGAAGACGGTCCAACAAACCACTTTTATTATGACGGGGAATTGATGAACCCTCACCGCAAGAGCATGAGGGGTAATTCTCTTGTCCGGGCGCGGGCCATGTTCTCTTCGCACGGGGAGACCATGCGGGATGTGTTGGCCTCTATTCCTCTCGGTAAAGGCGACACGCTTCTTCTGGATGAGCCGGAGTCTGGGCAGGATGTAGAATGGATGATCCGGATCAGCCGGGGGTTCAGAAAGGTTGCCCAGTTGGGTTGCCAATTGATTGTGGCTACGCATCATCCCGTCTTTATGGGCAGGGAGCATACAATTGAGCTTCAACGCGGGTATAAAAAGAAACTTTATAAAATATATCATGAAATTTTAGAGCGGAATGCCAAAGATAAAATCGTTTGAAGAATATTTCAAGGAATATGAAGCGTGGTTTGATAAAAATCCTTCGATATATCAGTCTGAATTGGAGGCGTTAAGGTCACAGTTGCCGGAAGGCGGCACAGGTCTTGAAATCGGGGTTGGGAGTGGTCGATTTGCCGGGCCGCTGGGGATCAAGACAGGAGTTGACCCGTCAGCTGGCATGAGGACGTTGGCTGAAACCCGTGGCATAAAAACCGTTAACGCAAAGGCAGAAGAATTGCCCTTTGATGATGCCTCCTTTGATTATGTCATGATGGTAACGACCATTTGCTTTTTGGATGATGTCATGGCCTCTTTCCGGGAGGCTTACCGTGTCCTCAGGGCGCCAGGTGTCCTGATTGTGGGATTTATTGACAAGGATAGCTTTTTGGGGAAACAATATCAGGACAAGAAAAGCGGAAACAAATTTTACCAATGCGCAACATTTTATTCTGTGAGAGAAGTCCTTCAGCTGACGCAGGAGGCCGGGTTCAAGCGGTTGAACTTTGTGCAGACACTTTTTGCAGATATTCACAGCATAAAGACCATACAGCCTTTTAAAAAAGGGTACGGTCAGGGCGGATTTGTTGTTATAAAAGCGCAGAAAAATTGAGAATGAGGAGGATGAAATGAAGATAGGAATTGTGATCTCGAGTAATGATGTTGAGACCTGCTGGAACGCATTACGCTATGGAAATTTTGCTTTAGATCAGGGTGATGAGTTAAAAGTGTTCTTCATGGGTAAGGGTGTTGAATATCAAAAGATCAGCACGGAAAAATTCAATACGGTTGATCAGGCGGAAAAGATCATGCAGTCAGGCGGTAAAATATACGCTTGCGGCAGTTGTATTAAGTCGAGAGAACAGGAAGGTTCTGAGATGTGCCCGATTTCCACTATGAAGGATATGTATGATATCGTTAAGGAATCCGATAAGGTCGTAACCTTTTAATCGGGCAAACTGTGGTCAGAAAGTCTGTCTGTTTCAAAGAAGGATGATGGATCCTCGAAGAAAATTGCGCGAACGGATTCGGAAAGGATTTATATTGGCTTCCCGGGATTTTATTGATACAATGGATCAACGTTTTGGGGTTAAAATTCCTCAAAACAGGCCGGCGAGTAGAGAGGAGAGCCATAAACCGTATGCAAAAAGCGATTTTTTTAGATAGAGACGGGACCATTAACGAGGATATCGGGTATTTTTGCGATCCTGACCGTTTGGAGTTTATTCCCCGGGCCTTTGAGGCGCTCAGACTTCTGCAACAGAGTTTTGTTTTGTTTATCGTTACCAACCAGTCCGGGGTTGCCCGGAAATATTTCAGTGAAGATGACCTAGTCACCTTCAACAAATACATTCAAGACGAGCTTAAAAAGCAGGGTATCCATATTAGGCAGACCTATTATTGCCCGCATTTGCGTGAAGATAATTGTGAATGCCATAAGCCCAATGACTTTTTTCTCAAGGCCGCCGAAGAAAGTTACGGCCTTGACCTGAAAGGTTCCTATGTCATCGGCGATCATCCGCATGATATTGAACTGGCCCATAATGTTGGTGCCGGGTCCGTGTATGTCCTTACCGGGCACGGAAAAAAACATTTCGAAGAGATCACCGCGCAACCGGACCATGTCGCGCCCACGATCTATGAAGCAGCCCGCTGGATCGACCAGTATAAAGACGAGTAGTTTCTTTTTCAATTTAACAGCAAGGAGTTTTTTATGAACCCGACAGATCATGATCAGAACCAGAAAGATAAAGATATGGAGCTGGTACGTACGCAGTTTCCCAAATTGAAATTTACCGTGATTAAAGATGAAGGCCATTTTTGTTATCACAATTACAGGGTCGGGGATGAATTTATCTGGGAGGATTTTACGCATCCCCCCAAGCATTTTTGCGCGGCGATCGCGCATGCGGCATTTCCCTGTATGCACGCTTTGACCTTTGGGGGGCGGTTTCCGTTCCGCGAGAATACCGCCTCGATTACAAC